>NZ_CP022242.1:902467-1203290 GCF_003351865.1 Methanofervidicoccus sp. A16
GCCTTACTCTTTGGTGAATCCTATGCTAGAAGTTTTGGATTAGATGTAAAAAAGATCAGAGTACTAATACTACTACTAACATCCTTCGTTGTTGGAGCCATAGTTCCCTACCTTGGACTTATGGCATTTGTAGGAATAGCAGCTCCCTATATGGCAAGAGTTGTAATAAAGACCTCCGACCATAGGTGGCTACTACCTACAACGATGCTATTAGGTATTATCTTGATGCTTGTCGCTCATCTAATATCCTTGAAGTATTGGGTACCTATCCACTACCTCTACGGTATAAACCGCCCTGCCCAAATCTTACCTGTAGGTTCTATCTTAGAAATAATAGGAGGATTGTTGGTGGTATATTTGGTATACAAAGGAGAGAGAAAAGTAAGAATACAGTAGAAAATAATAACTCTAGTTTCCATTAAGATAGTTGATTAAAAAATAATAATTATTATAAAAATTATTTAAAAGAAAAAGAACATAATTAGAATAAAAACCCTACTTCCCATTAAAAAATATCCTGATAAGAAACAATAACAACTATAAAAATAAAAGTATAAAAGGAAGTATTAAAATCAAAATAAGAGATAGATAATCCTTCCTGGATACTCTGAGATACTATAGAAGTGGAGTAGATCCTTCCTCACAGGTTGCTATTATTTAATATTTTATAAGGTATTATATTTCAATATTTTTTCTAACCCTAGTTCCTATCAAAAAGGATAATTTAAAGAATAATAAAAATATATTATAAAAATAAAAAATAGAGAAAATGTTTTGATAAATAGAAAACCTCTATTATTCCAGATAATAAAATTTTAAAAAGAAGATTGATGATCCTCTGTAAACCTTCTAGTGTAGTGGATATCAGAATATGATTTCTTATCTTACCTAAGGGTTCGGAAGGATCTTAAGATATCTAATATTTGTATATTGAACCCCTAGTTCCTATCAAAAGGATAGTTTTAAAAATAATAAGAATAATTATAAAAATAATAAAGGAATTTAATTAATAAAAAATGTTTTAAAAAACAGAAACTTCTATCATCTCAGATATAAAATTTTAAAAGAAGATTGGAAGGGAATGGTTCTCTGTAAACCTTCTAGTGTAGTGGATATCAGAGTAAGATCTCCTATCTTATCTAAGTGATTAGAAAGATCCTAAGATATTTTTTATATTGATTATTTTCATTCTTCTTTTAATCACTATTTGGTAGAAACCAAGGTTTTTTCCAGTCTTTTTTATTATTTTTATTATTTAAATTACTACTTTGATGGGAATTAAGGTTTTAATTATTATTTAATTATTAATCCTTTTTATCTTTATAAAATCAGAGTTATTTTTATTGGAGTACCTTTATATCACCAGTTTTTTAACAACCTCCCAATCTCTCATGTCTATTATATGGATTTCACTGTTCGAAATTGTATAAAGGTACTGGTTGATATAGAGGGATCTTAGAACTCTTCCTTTATGAATATCCTCCATCTCCAAGGATATTTTATCATCCTCTATTCTAAATATATAGCAACTGTTTCCTCCAGGAATTACCAATACCTTATTATCCTTATCCCATAGGAAGGCGTGGGGATTGTAAAGTGCAGGAGACCAATATTGAGGAAGTACGTACTTATCTACCTTGATAGGTTTAGTTTTATTCTCCACGTTGAAGAGGGACACCTTCAACCTCCCATCGTCATCCTTTCCCACTCCTATCAATCTATTCTCATCTACAGGGTGTAGATAAGTTGAATAGCCAGGTATCTTCAATTCTCCCAGGAGTTTTGGATTCTTGGGATCACTGAGATCTATTACAAAGAGAGGATCCTTCTCCCTGTAGGTAACCATATAGGCGATATCTCCCATAAATCTTACTCCATAGATTCTCTTTCCCTTAGAGAGACCTGTAAGTTTTCCATACACCTCTAAATCCTTAAGTACATAGATGTTGTTGGTACTCCTATCCCTGTACTGCCAGTAATCTCCTATTGTAGTGGCAACTCTTAGGTATCCCTTGTACTCATCCATGGCGTAGGAGTTTATAAGTCTTCCAGGGACACTACCACTTTTAACATCGAAGGTGTCTATGTCTATACCTACTATACCTGTTTTCTCAAAATCCTCCCAGTGTTCCTCTAAGTATTTGTTGAAATCCTTTTCCATAGTATTCATTAGGTTCAGAGCGTCCTCTCTCTTCAGGGTCTTTAAATAATTACTTATTACCCTGTTAACTTCCAGAAACTTTGCCTCATCACCGAAGTACTGGGAGTTTATTATATTTTTAAGCAGATCTCTAATATCCTCTGGGAAGTATTTATCTAGATTCTCCTCTATGAACTGTAGGTATATCCTCTCAATATTGGGCTCTAGATGATAGGCAAGGTATATTTTATTCTTTGACATGTAAACAACTGTACTTCCAGAACCTGGTAGGGCAACAACGTTGGAGATGTTCCCATCCTCTACATCTATGGCTGATACTATATAGGAGCCTTCGAAGTTGTGGGATACTGTAGAGGGTAGGACAGGGAGGTAGTAATTTCTAATCTTCATATCTCTCCATGGGAGGGGATACTCTATATCTCCCTTCAGTACTACGAGGTATAGTTTTCCTCTGTACAGCCTAGAATCCACATAGGTACCATTTATATCCATCTTCCACTTTAATTTTGGATCCTTAGGAGAGGTTATGTTATAACTTAGTATCCTATCTCTCTCTATAATTATCAAGGTATCGTTGTAGAGGTAGAGAATACCTCCGTGGGATATATTACCTACTACCCCTGCAGATTCTGGAGGGAAAGCCTCTATAATATAAGTACTTCCTGTCCAGTAGGGATATTTGTAATACATTATCCTAACATCAGATTCTGGAGAGAAGTAGATGTACCTACCGTCAGTTTTTACAATATCTCCCTCATCTATTCCTATTACTTGGACGTTTGTTTTAGAGTACCTCTCTACAGTCACGTGAGCTTCTTCAGTGATTGTTTTCTCCTTATAGGTTGTGGTCTCTAAGGTTACAGAGGCATAGGATCTATCTGCAGTTATGGGAATATTGTAGTTATAGAAGTTACTGTATCTTCCACTATCTAATCTCCTAACAAAATCCTTAAAGTTATTTTCATCTGCAGGCACTACTTTAAACTCTCTATCTTCTAACTTATCTATACCAGGTTTTTGAAAACAGCCACTTAAGGATAGTAGGAATATCAATATAGTTGTGAAGGATATTAGATATTTTTTCATAATTTTCCCTCCTCGTTAATTATAGAGTATTTCTCTTTGATGATTAAAATAGATAACCTTTTTAGTCAGAATAGTAAAAAATCAAATTAAATATCTCAAATATTTTAAATAATTGATATTATTAAAAATAAAAAAATAGTAAAAATAAAAAATAATTTAAAAGAGAGTTAAAGTTTTTGGTTATATTTCTCTTAGGACTTCTAAGTTATCTAAAAAAACGAATTCTGTAATTAACAAGTTTACTTGTTCTTTCATTATTTAACTACTATTTTTAAAGAGAATTTATGTAATTTAGTTATAAATAGTCAAACCAATAAAATAATAATTATTTATAATAAAAGATGAGATTTTAATAAAAAAATAGAGATGAATTAAAAGTGTATTTCCTGATAATAGATAGACATTCATAATTATATAGAAAATTAGGTTCAATAAAATACTGCAAAATCATTTAATAATAAAAACTGAGGTTTATCCTTTTAAATTTGGTGATTCTATGGATATGACCGAATCTATTGTAAAACATGGTTACTCTCTAGCGCAAGAGATAGGGGACATATTACTCATATTTACTGAGACAGGAAGGACATATAAAATACTTAAAAAATATCTAGACAAAAAATGTGAAAAAAATGATAGAAAAGACTTAAAGATAGTTGTAACTACACCAAATGAAGATACTTACTCCTTCTTAAAAAACGAGGAAAAGATCATACCCATACTTCTAAGATACAGAAACAAGTATAAATCTACCATGATAAAACAGGCCATGATAAAATTACTTCAAAACAACCTTATTAAAGAGGGAGACACCATAGTAACGATACTGGGAGTTCCTAGAACGCCTGGAAGCATTGATACTATATCTCTAATAGAGGTATCTTCCAACGACTTCCTACTAAAATTCCACAAGTTTATTAACTCCATGGAGGGTATTAAGAGGTTGGTAGTTAACGAAGTATTGGATATAGCCATGGAGTTATCCATTGAGGGAAAAGAAGGAAAACCTGTTGGAGCCATATTTGTAGTGGGTGATAGTGAAAGAGTTCTTAAAATGTCCAGTCAACTTATTCTTAATCCCTTCGAGGGACATGATGCTGTAATATTTGATAAAAGGGTAAGGGGTACAATAAAGGAACTTGCAGGGATAGATGGTGCCTTTATAATCAGTGATAAAGGAGAGGTTATATCTGCAGGTAGATACTTGGAACCTTTAAGTTGCACATTAAATCTACCTTTAGGTCTCGGAGCCAGGCACTATGCTGCTGCGGCTATATCAAAACATACAGATGCTGTGGCTATTACGGTCTCTGACAGTGGTGGTGTAGTAAGGATGTTTAAGGATGGAGAGATGGTTGTAGAGATAGATCCAAATAAGTTGGATCGTGAATGTTTTATTCCATGTATTTAGATATACAGATATATCTCGATATTAAAAAATGGTGGGGATACTGGGATTTGAACCCAGGTCCGGGGATTTCTCCTGCACGGGGTTGGTCCAAGCCCATATAGGCACTTGGAGTCCCCGATGATAGGCCAGACTACACCATATCCCCACCAGCATCCCCTAAAAAAATATAATTTAGTAGTATATATATTTTTCGGAAATTAAGAAATGTGTTATATATTTTGTGATACTTTTTTAATATAAAAATGGAAGAAAAAACGACAAGATTTACTTTTTACCTCTCTTTTAAGTATTTAAATAATAGTTATAATATATAAAGTAAAAAAGTTATTTTTATGATTATAAAAAAAATAATTATTAGTTAATTTATTATCTTTTCACTAATCTTCAAAGTATACTCTCCCATCCCTTAAATAGACAATCCTGTGGGTGTATTCTGCCACAGATGTATCGTGAGTAACTATTACAACAGTTTTTCCCTCCCTATTTAACCTCTTTAACAACTTCAATATCTTCTCTCCAGTCTTTGAGTCTAAACTTCCTGTAGGTTCATCACAGAGTAGAATTGGAGGGTTATTTACCAGAGCCCTTGCAATGGCAACTCTCTGTTGTTGTCCTCCACTTAACTGGTTTGGATAGTGGTTGGCAAATCTCTCATCTAACTCAGCCATCTTTAAACATCTTATTGCTCTATCTCTCCTCTCCCTTTCAGATAGTCTGTTTTTATACTTAAATATCAGTGGAAGTTCAACGTTTTCCAGTGCAGTTAAAAGAGGTATTAGGTTAAACTGTTGAAATACAAATCCAACTTTATTCCTTCTGATCTCTGTTAATTCGTCATCTTTGAGGTTGTTAGTTTTTATACCATCTATATAAACCTCTCCACTGTCTGGCCTATCTAAACACCCAATAATATTCAACAGTGTAGATTTCCCACTTCCACTAGGTCCCATAACTGCCACAAATTCCCCTTTCTCTATTTTTAAATTTATACTTTTTAGGGCGTAAATTACTTCATTTCCTACAGTGTAAGTCTTTGTTACATCTCTAAGTTCAATCATTTAGTCTCCCTTTTGAAAAGATTCTGTAGAGTAAGAGTAAAACTCCAAGGACAAATAACCCTCCTATAATCATTGGTATATAACTATTATTTCCTCTACTTTCATAGGAGAATATATCAACCTTTTTAACGCTTATATTTCTCTCTATTTTAATTAGTCCATTGTTTTCATCTCGATATTGTATAACTACTGGAATTATATCAGTTTTATTTGTCACCTTGGCGTGGAGTTCAAAACTCCCATAGTCATCTGGATTTAAGGTACCTATAAAATAGTTTTCATAGGGTTTTAATGGTACTACATCCTCTGTTTCTTTAACAGATATCAGTACCCCCTTTGCTCTCCCTGTTCCTACGTTAGATATATCCCCAGTTATAACTTTCTCCTCTGTTCCCTCAACATTTACACCAGTTAAAACTATTTCTACCTCTCCAACAACATCTATAGATACGTTCCTCTCTATCTCGTTCCCATCAAAGATAACTTTCACTGGAATTTCTTTAACTCCTCCCTCATCCACTTTAATGGTGAAGGTTATATTTTTAACCTCCCCGTAGTTGATAGGTATGATTTTTTGACTGTTTCCTATGTAGTACTTCCCAACAATTACAGTGAAGTTAGTATTCCTGTAGTTGTTTTTAATAAAAAGTGTAAAGTTACATACCTCTCCAAGAGGAAGGATGTAGTTTTTCACACCTATATTGATAGCATCATTTGGGATTATCTTGAATACTAAGTTTCCTCTCTCTTTTATTATCTTCTGATTTTTGTAATTGTAAACTATTGTTTTCGAGTTTATCCCTTCAGTTTCTTTTTTATCCACCAGTTGGAGGTTGTCATAAGGACTGCTGTAGGTAAGTGTATATGGTAGTTTTGCCATCCCTATATTCTCTCCATAGACCTTTATCTCTACTAATTTACTTTCACCTGGTTTTATATATTTTATATATCCCTCTGAGAGGGCATATATGTTATTCCCATCTTCAAACTCTATTTTTACATCTTGAGCTGTTCCTGTTCCTTCATTTTTTATCTTTATATAGATCTTATTTACTCCCTCTTTAATTACTGGCGGATATTCCAATGTTAATGCTGGTTTTCCTCTAATTGGGATTTCAAATACCCTGTTATCTGAGTATCTCCTTCCATCTCTGGTATAGTTGCAGTATACTACTATTTTATAGTCTCCTGATGGAGTATTTTCTCTAATATATATGAGAAAATGTCCTACTCCCTTTTCACCTTGAAGTAGATGACCTTCGTAATCTTCTCCCTTAAGGACTTGAATATACTTTTTACTTATTCCATAAGGATATATACTGATTACAGTGTTATTTATTTCCTCCTCTGGTAGGATTACAACCCAGAGGTCATAGGTCTTTCCAGGCTCTAAATATTCATTTTTATAGTCAAAACTTGTAATTTCTACACCATATATTGAATCAATAAAAATAATTAACAATACAAATAACAAAAATAAAATAAAAAAGGTAGAAGGTTTTTTCATCAACTTTCACCTTAGAGCATCTTAATTATACCAAATAACTGATAGACGAAAAGCAATATTGTTGGAACCAGTGCAACAATAAATGCCCTATTTAGATCAAGATTTCTTGCATATCTTATTCCATAGGTCCATAAACCAAAGTTCCACAGGATAACTGCAATATCAATCAAAAATGTTGTATATAACATAGTCTTCGGAATTATAGATGATATGATCTTTTTTACAACTGTGGGATCTTGTAGTTGTTCCATCGTTAATGTAGGTATTTGAACATTTGAAAGGAAATAACAACTTATTGGAATGATAATTAACAGTCCTATTAGATTAGGCAAGAAACCGTAGCCGGTAAATTCTAACGTTCTCTTAAAAGAGCCCTCTCCATCAAATGCCGCAGAAATTAGGTGCATCAAACTTGCTATTAACAACCATACTACAAACCTACTTAGAAGGGAAAATAATAGAGATATTGCCAATATTATTGATATCTTACTCTGTATATCTGGTGGAAAAAGGTTAATCATTACTAACGTTCTAAAATACATATATATGGCATCAAGTACTGAAACAGCGAGAACGATTAGAAACGGTATTATAAGAGAAGGTTCTTTGCTTGATAGATCTCTAAAGAACTTGTCTGGATTTAAAATTAAATCCTTTATATTCATATTTCCTCCCCTATTTTTCAACTAAAAATTAAAAATAAAAATAATAAACATAAAATAATATAATAAACAAATATTTTATATAATTTTCTTTTTTAGATTAAGAGAATGTTAGCAATATTTTTAAATCATTATAAACTTATTTTAAAATAATGATTAAGGGATTTATCTGTTTACAGTGCTTGATTTTATAAGATTGGTATTTCTAAGTTTAGATAAAATTTTTACACCATTATTTTTTATTATCTTATAAGTTCTTTATTTAAATATCTAGTTCCTAACTTTATACCACCTGTGGTAGTTCATCTCAACATATTCCCTAATATCCTCAGACGATAATCCATTCACATAGGAATACACCGAGATCCCTCCAGCACCTACACCCTCCTTTACAGCACCTCTACAGTAGGCTTTTAAACCCCCTATCTTAGATCTTTCATAGTAGAATCTTGAGGCGTATAGTGGAATACTCCCCCCTATCTCTTCTATTAACCCCTTAATATCCGAATTCTTATCCTTCAAAAGAAACTCTGTAGTACCTATAGAGATACAACCTGTATCTAAAACCCCCTCTTTTATATACTTTCTATCTATCTCCTTTATAACTGCAAGTACTGAAGCCATCTGAGTACCCCCACCTAGGATAACATACCTTTTATACTCAACCAGTGAAAATACCATCCCTGCAACAACAGGCATCATCTTGTCTCCAACTGCATTGAGTATATCAAATACATCTGGAGACTTAGCCCTTTTTAAACCCTCCCTAACAACTTTTAACTTCAACTCCTTAGGGTTTTTAACAGAACCAGAACTTACCTTCTCTTCTGCATCGTATCCCAATCCTAAGAGTACCCCAAGGGCAGAGGTTGTACCTCCAGGTACACACTCTCCAATAATGGCAACTTGAAAATCCCTCTCCGCTATTAACCTCTTCCCTACCTCCCTACCAACTTCAAAGAGTCTCTTAGAGTTCTCCATTGCAAGGCCCTTGGAGATATCTCCAGTAGGTTTCCTATCCACTGGGATGTAAGTAGAGGGAGGTATCTTCGGTTTTACCTCAGATCCAGCATCTACAGTTAAGACAGGGATATCCTTCAGATGGACATTTGCCCTGGTGATAGTTGCAGGACTTGGACACATGGTAGCATCCACTGGAGGAGAGGGAAGGGAGATACTTCTCCCAAGCGTTACCAACTCCATATCTGCAGCAGGTGTATATTTTATTACTTTTCTGTTAACTCCAGAGATAGGGAGATACTTAGTTGTCTCTATGTTGGAGATGACAGAGATGAAGAGAGGTTTTTTACCTTTAATATTTTCCAAGAAGTTATTGTCATTAATGGATATTATATCATTTGATAGGGACATCCTCATCCTCCTCTAAGTACAACCTGTACTGATCTATATCATCCCCCAATTTATTCACTATGGCCCTTGCAATCCTACCTGGATCCCTGGACTTTGTAATACCTCTACCTACGACGATGATGTGGTATCTCTTTTTTAACTCCTCTATGTTGTCCAAGGTAACTCCTCCCGCTATACCAAGGAGAGGTTTCTCCCCTCTATCGATATCTTTATATTCCCTTATTGGAACCCTGCCCTCCTCATCTATAGCCCTGTGAAGAAGTAGGACGTCAGGTTTTAACTCCAAGGAGTTATATAGGGCGAAGGGATCCCTTACGTTTATAGTATCTAAATAACTCATAATACCACACTTCTCACACTCATGGATACCCTTCAGTATTGTCTCTCTCGGTGCAGTGCCACTTAAAACCACAGCATTTGCAGTAGATTCAAAGGCCATCCTTACCTCCACCCTCCCAGTATCCAACGTCTTCAGATCTGCAACGATGAAACCGTCGTATATCTCCCTTATATGCTCTACAACCTCAATACCGTACTTCTTAATAAGGGGAGTACCTGCCTCAACTATTATTCTGTCACTTGGAGGTAGGGATTCCAACACATACTCCACATTCTCCATAGAGGGCACATCCAGTGCAACCTGTAGATAGGGAGGTCTCTCCAACCTTACATCCCTAAAGCCAACTAATGGGTGTAGTGCCCTGTACTTCTCCTTCTTTATCTTCTCCTTTGATGGGTAGTCATTTAAAGCCCTGGTTATAGCCAATCTCGTAGCACCGTAGTAGTACTGGAACAGTTTTCTCTTATTTAAGTTGGTGTAGGGCACATCTGGTACAGAGACTGTAACTATCAACTTCAGATCCTCATCGAGATCCATATCTGCAACAGATTTTGCCACTCCGTACTGTATAGGACCATGTAGGAGGTTACACTGAATATCGGTAGTTAGGGTATTCTTAGGTACTACCAAAGTTAAGGGCTTTACTATAAGATTATCCCGTAAATTTGCCAGAATAGGAGTAGGTACCTTTGTTAGTGCATTTGTAAATACAGTGTCTATCGTTTCTCCCTTACCTAGTACTACATTAACTATAGCAGTAATATCCCTTCCAAGAACTCCTTCGCCAAATTTCAACATAGAGATCCCCGTCAGATATTATTTTTAACTTTAATAATAATTATAATTACTATTTTTATTATTATTGAGGTGGAGATAATATGAAAATAATGATAGATGGAGTATTTTATACTAAAGAAAAGATAGACTTTAAGAAGATACTAGAAGATATTGTAAAGATCGTTGGAGAAGATGTAGTGGTAAGGTCCATAGAGTTTCCAGAGATCGGTGCAATTGTTGGAGACGCTTACTACTACAGATGTGGATTTACCCTAGATAAGGAAGTAAAACATAGACCTGAAGATAGAGAACTTGAAGAGATGAGGGAAAAAATTAAAAACTTATTTCCAAAGGATACTGTAGTATACTCCCTAAAATGTGAGTTATATGAGTAATTAAATTCAATAATTCGTAATATTTTTATATCACAAACACCTTCTACTTAATACGGCAAATATTTTCCTAGGGTGGTAGGATGTGGAAAAAGATAGTTGGAATAGGGGTAGTAATATTAGCCATTCTAATGACAGGTTGTACTAATACTGGTACAAATCAGGCTACATCAGAGGAAGAGGTTATAAAGATAGGATCTCTTTTAGATTTCTCAGGTCCTCTATCTACCTACGGAATAGATATTAGAAACAACTTAGAGTTGAGTAAAGAGGACATAGAAGAATACTTTAAGAAAAACAACATGCCTTATAAGATAGAGATATTAGCAGAAGATACTAGATTAGATCCTAATTTAGCCCTTCAGAAGATACAGATTTTAAGAGGAAAGGGAGTAAATATCTTCGTCGGTCCAATGTCCAGTGGTGAAGTTAAAACTGTACTACCTTACTCACTCTCCAACAAAATAATCGCAGTGTCTCCTTCATCTACAGCATTACCTCCACTGATAGGTGCAACAAGCCCTGAACAGAAGAAATACCTCTATAGGTTTGTTGCAAGTGATAACCTTCAAGGAGAGGCTATAGCAAGTTTAACGGCAGATTTAGGTATAACAGATGTTGTAATATTCTACAGAGATGATGCCTGGGGTAAGGGACTTTCAGAGGAGACTAAAAAGAACCTTCCAAAGTACAAGGTAAATATTATCGATTACATAGGTTATCCAAGTAACCCTTCACCTGCAGATTGGTCTCCTTATATAACAAAGTTAGAGAATAGCGTAAAAAAGGTTGCTGATTCTAAAGGTAGAGACAAGGTAGGAGTTATATTCATAGGATTTGAAGAGGGAGCAACTCTGTTCTCACAGATCCCAGAGGATTCAGTACTCCTGAATGTTAAATGGATAGGATCAGACGGTGTGGCAAAGAGCGATAAACTACTAGAATTGAAGGATAAGATAGCGAAGGTTGGAATGTACAGTACAATCTTTGAATCAGAGGGTCCTAAGGAATACATTAACAGATACAGTGAAAAATATGGAGGTACTCCAACATCCTACGGTCTTATATCCTACGATACTCTATGGATATTAACTATGGCCTACGTGGAGACCCTTAAATCAAATAATGGAAAATATGATGCAGATGTTATGACAGAGAAGATAAAAGAGGTTATCCAAAAGTACAATAATGGAGAGTATGGTGTAGAACCACTCTCTGGAAAAATAGTACTGAACGAATTCAACGACAGGGCCAGTGGAGACTATGCAATATATGCAATAACAGAAGATGGTTGGAAAAAGGTAGGTACTTGGAGATACGAGACTAAGAAGGTAGAGTGGAAGGAGTAATTTATTTTCTTTTTTTAATTCTTACGTAAAATAATTTTTTAAGTAGTAATTTTATATTTTTTCTACAAAATGTTTTTGAGTTTTTAAAATGATGTTTTTGAGATTTTTCTGTTTCATAGAATGTTAGAGACTCCTAAAAAAAGATAACAACAGCATTTGTTCTTTTATGTAGTGAAAATTATTATTTCATTTTTATCTTTTATAAATAATTGAATACACTACAATTATTATTTTTAATAATATTTTTTACATATTCTAATTATTTATTTTATTAAAACAAAAATTAGATACCTATAACTAACACTAAAAAGAATGATCTTACAACCAAAGTCTTTTTATCCATAGATCTAGTAGTTTCTATTTTTAAACAACTACAAAATTAAAAATTAATTATTTTTATACCCTAATTCTCATCAAAAGGATAGTTTAAAAATAATAAGAATAATTATAAAAATAAAAATAAAGAAAATGTTTAAAAAACAGAAAACTTCTGTTATCCCAGGTGTGCAAAAATTTTAAAAAGAAGTTTGAAGGAGAATGTCCTCTGTAAACCTTCTAGTATAGTGAATACCAGAATAGGATTTTCTATCTTATCTAAGGGTTCGGAAAGATCTTAGGATATTAACATTACCTAGTTCTCATCAAGACCGTGATTAGAAGAATAATAAAAAATAATAAAAACCTTAAGAGTAATAACAATAAAAATAATTCTGAAGGGATGGAGATAAAAAAGTAAAATAATATTGGATACTGGATAGACAAGTAAGATACCTTTTTAATTTTCTTTTTATTTTTATTGATTTTTATTTTTTTATATTATCACTTTATGGGATGTGGGGCATTAATAATAGCAACTTGTTAGGAAGGATCTGCTCTACTCCTATAGTATCTTAGAGTATTCCAGGAGAGGTTATCTATCTCTTATTTTGATTTTAATATCTTCTTTTTATTACTTTTATTATAATTATTGTTATTCTTATCAGAATTTTTTTAATGGGAATTAGGTTATATTGATTAATTTCATTATGATTCTAATTATAATAATTATCTTTTTATTATTATTCTTTTAATTATTACTTTGATGGGAACTAAGGTATTTTTATAATTATTATTTATTTTTATTATAATAGCCATTATAATAGGTATAATTCCAAAAAATTAAAAAATATTATATTTAATACTCTAAAAAATAAAATAACAAAAAACAGAATCAGACTGATTCTACTAAAAAATAAAATATTAAAAACTTTTAGTTCTATTCAATCCTTTCCTTAAGTATTTTTAGACCTGGATAGGGAAGAGTAAGGAATTTTAATTTCTTAATAGATCGATAAAAACTAAGTTTTTTATTATTTACTATTAATTTTAAATCTCCAATAAAATATGGATCTAAATTTTATCCCAACTATAACATTGGCAAAAATAGAATCCTTTATTATCACAATAGTAAAATTATTTATACCATACCACTATATAAAAAATAGATTAATAAAACTTCTGATTTCTTAAAAACCAATGTTAAGAATTTAATAGAAAACTAACAAGTATAGTAAGTTTATTATATCAATCTCTAATTTCCTATCTTCTTATTTTTTCAAAAAACCTTATTAGCCATCTTATTAATATTTTTAGGTGGACATTATGATCCTTTTGGAGACTAAAAATCTATGTAAATCCTTCGATGGAGTAAAGGCCCTTGATAACGTAAGTATAGAGGTTGAGAAGAACAAACTAACGCTGGTTATGGGACCTAATGGGAGTGGTAAATCTACACTTATAAATGCTATATCTGGGTTTTTGAAGGTGGATTCTGGTAAGGTTATATTTGAAAATAAAGATATAACCAACAGAGAGCCCAACGAGATATACAACTACGGTATAGTGAGGACCTTTCAAAACCCTGAACCTTTAAAATCTATGACAGTCCTTGAGAACGTCCTCATAGGTCGAAAACATAGTGGTGAGGATATTACAAATGCTCTATTTCACAGTAGATGGATGAAGGAAGAGGAGGAATTAGTAGAGAGGGCCTTTAAGATATTAGAGTTTTTAAAGTTGGATCACAGATGGGATCATCCTTCTAAGTCCCTAAGCGGTGGCCAGATGAAGTTGTTGGAGATAGGTAGAGCACTTATAACAGATCCAAAACTTATTATAATGGACGAACCTATCGCCGGGGTTGCTCCAGGTCTTGCCCATGACATCTTCTCCCATGTTGTTGAATTAAAGAATAAAGGTATATCCTTTTTAATAGTTGAACACCGTTTAGATATTGTATTAAAGTATGTGGATAACTTGTACGTTATGTTTAACGGTTCTGTCATAGCCCATGGGAAGGGTGAAAAGGAGATTGAAAGAGTATTAAATGATCCAAAAGTTATAGAGGTGTATATAGGTGATTAAAGTTGAAAAACTTAATGCAGGGTATGGAAAGTTGCAGATACTCTTCGATATAGATTTAGAGGTACCTACGGGGAAGATAACTACAATAGTTGGCCCAAATGGTAGTGGTAAATCTACATTTCTTAAATCCCTCTTTGGCCTTACAGATATATACTCAGGTAGTATAATCTACGAGGGTAAAGATATAACCTATACGCCACCTCATGAGAAAACTAAGATGGGTATATCCTACCTACCGCAGACGAACAACGTATTTACAAATCTCACTGTAAGGGAGAATCTAAGGATAGCGGGATATATCCTAGAGAAGGATGAGGTAGAGGAGAGGATAAATTTCGCCTTAGAGGTATTCCCAGAACTTAAGGGGATACTTGATAGGAAGGCAGGGTCCCTCAGTGGGGGACAGAGGCAGATGCTTGCAATGGCCACTGCCCTTGTAAGAAAGACGAAATTACTGATATTAGATGAACCTACTGCACAACTATCTCCAAAACTTGCCCAGGTTATATTTGACAAGATAGTGGAGTTAAGAGATAATTACGGTATTACACCTCTACTGGTGGAACAAAATGCAAAGAGAGCCCTGGAGATAAGTGATATAGGTTATATGTTCGTCAGTGGTAAGGTAGTCTATGGAGGTTCGGCAAAGTCCCTTCTGAACCATGAGAAGTTTCAAAGTTACTTCTTAGGTGTTGTGGGAATAGAGGAGTGTTAAGGAATTTTGTTTCTACTCAATTAATTTTAATATTTATTTAAATAATAAAAATAATTATAATAATCTAAAGAGAAATTAAAATAATACTTTTTTTAGTAATAGCAAATACTCTTTAAAATTGTGGTTGAAAAAAGATCATTTAGTTAAATTCTTTTTATGGTTCATTGGTTGTTAATTAATGGATAGGGATTTAAAGTTGATCAAAAGTTTTTCTGGTGATGGTAATGATGGATGTTCTTATAGGTGCCATAGTGTGGTCCAACATCTTGGTACTTTTAGCCTTGGGGCTCACTATGACCTATATCACAACTGGGGTGCCAAACTTTGCTCAAGCCTCCTTTGCAATAGTGGGATCCTATATAGCGTTGACACTGTTAAGGTTGGCAGGATTAAATCCCTACCTCTCCCTACCTGTTACCTTCATCTTAGGGGGAATCTTAGGACTCTTAACCTACTATATAGCGTTGAAGCCTCTTATAAAGAGGAAGGCATCTATAGAGATGTTGATGATAGCAACGTTGGCCTGGGATCTTATCCTCTTTGGTATAATAGGAGCCTACTCTGAAGTACTAAGTTCCATAACAAAGAAGACTGAGACACTATTTGTATTTACCTACCTAGATTTTGACATCTACGGATTACCTGGAAGGTTAATAGTGTCTGCCCTTTTAGTACTTTTAACTATTCTCGGTTTGTACCTACTACTCTATAAGACGAAGTTTGGTATTGCACTTAGAGCCTCTATGGAGAACCCATCCCTGGCAGAGGCTATGGGTATAAATGTGGAAAATACAAGGCTCTTCTCCTGGTTCCTCTCTGGGGCTTTGGCATGTATGGCAGGCTCTGTACTTCCTTATTTACAGGAGATAGTTCCTCAGACGGGATACTTCCTTATAGTTTCCATATTTGCGGCTAGTATAGTGGGGGGACTCTACCATATAGTAGGGGCTCTAATTGGTGGATATATCATTGGAGTATCTGAGTCTCTATTTACATATATCCTCTCTATATTCCTAGGACCAGGTGTATTGGTGTACAGTAAGGTGATATCTCTACTTATGATGATAGGGACTATACTTATACATTCAAAGGGTATAACTGGCACTGAACTTTGGAGGAGGGTGGAAAAATGGTTGAACTTATAACCTTAATACTCTTCTTCTTCGCCCTCTATACGATAGTATCCCTAAGTTTAAACTTAGAGTTTGGATATGGAGGGATACCAAACTTCGGTAAGGCACTCTCTGTATTGACAGGTGCCGTCGTTGTTGGGGGGGATCTTAAATAGGTTGTTGATCTGGTACTTTGGAGTTGGAGGAGATTTTATCTCTGCAAGTAGTGTAGCCTCCTATCAAATGACAGAGATAATAAGCCAAAACCCGATAGTAGGGTTAGGGGTGTTTATATTCTGTGTACTACTGGCTGTAATTTTAGGGGCAATAGTGGGGGCACTTTCTATCCTTCCAAGTGCAAAACTTAGGGGGGACTATCTAGGTGTTACCCTTCTGGCTATAAGTGAGGTGGTATACTTCATCATGTTCTACAACACTGGTATAATAGGGGGGTACTACGGAGTATCCATACCTGATATACTGGCCTTTGTACCTGGAGAGTACAGAATGTACGCCTATACAGTACTGGCGTTGATAGGTGCCCTAATAATCTATATATTCTTAGAGAGGTTGTTGAACAGTCCCTACGGTAGGATACTTAGGGGGCACAGGGAGAACGAGGATTTAATAAAGGCTTTTGGTAGAGATGTGATGAAGTTGAGGGTTAAAACCATGGCCTTAGGTTCTGCAATCGCCGCCATTGCCGGAGTAATATTTGTATTCTACTCTTCAAGTGTTGTAGGAAATGCATTTAACAGAGTGGAATGGACATTCTATCCCTTCCTTATAGTACTCCTTGGAGGTAAGGGAAATAACAGAGGTGTAGTCTTAGGAGCCCTTATATTTGTACTACTTAAGATGCTGATCGATTACTATAAGTTCGACATTAAGTACTTACTTCATCTGCCCTTTGAGGCGATTTGGCTACAGTATATAGTCTTTGGGATCTTGGCACTTCTGATACTCTGTTATAAGCCAGAGGGTATATTGAAGGAGAAACCTATATATACTCCACCTATAAAGTCCAGGATGGAGGGGCAATGACATTTCTAAGTACTTTCTAAAATAACTCAATTTTTATTATTTATTAAAAAAATTTTATAAAAAAAATAAAAAAATTAGATTAAAAAATATAAATTGTTTAACACTTATAAGGAGTTAATGTAGAGAAAAGGGCAGATTTTATCCTTATCTTTTTAGAATGTCTAAATTATTGAAAGGTAAAAATAATCTTATTAACTCTCTTTTAAAATGATTTTTATTCTTTTTTAAAGTGTTCGAAAGATTCCAAGGATGAGTAATATAGGCAAAAGTTTTTTCTTATTTTTCTTATTTTTATAGTTATATGACCATAACAAAAAATTTGCATTTAAAAACAACAACTAGGATCTTAATAAATATTTAAAATAAATAATATAATAAAAATTACCAGTTCCCATCAAAGTTGATAATTAATAAAATAAAATCATAAAAACTATTCAATATTATTTTACTTTTTTATCTCCATCTCTTCAGAATTATTTTTATTGTTATTACTCTTAAGGTTTTTTATTATTTTTTATTATTCTTCTAATCACGGTCTTGATGAGAACTAGGGTTATTGTAATTAAAAAAAATAAAAAGTAAATAATAATGTAGTAAAATAAAGAATTAGCAGAAAAGATACAGAAAACTTCTAAGAAAGGTTAAGAGAAATTTTATTTATAATAGTTTTAAGATTTTATTTTTTAACTTTATTTCCTATCAATATAGTACTCATCTTTAAAAGTTATTACGCCTTATTAAGAGGTATTAAAGTATAGAAGTACTCTATTTTTATCATTTTATAATTATTTTTATTATTTTTAACCATTAGTTTGATAGGAACAAGGGTAATAATAAAAAATAAAAATTACTCCTCTTCCTTGAAGTATTCGTCATACTCTCCTTTCTCTATCAACTCAATGACTTCTTTAGGATCTTTTCCATCAACTGTAACTCCCATAGACACACAGGTTCCAACTACTTCCTTTGTGGCGTTTTTCAATGTATAGGAGAGCATGGAGTCCATCTTCATCTTTGCAATCTTCACAGCCTGTTCCATTGTAAGGTTGCCCACTATCTTGTGTTTTGGTTCTGAGGAACCTTTTTCAAGGTTCAATTCCTTCTTTATAAGTGCAGATGTTGGAGGAATACCTACCTCTATCTTGAAGGTTTTATCGTCGGTATTTACGATAATCTTAACTGGAACACTCATTCCCTCATAAGCCTTTGTCTTCTCGTTGATCTCATTTACTACCTTCATGACGTTTATACCTAAGGGCCCTATAGCTGGACCTAGTGGAGGTCCTGCTGTAGCCTTACCTCCAGTTATCAGTACCTCTACTACTTCTGTACCCATTATCATCACCTGTATAAATTTGTAATTCCTAATAATCCTACTCTCTATTTAAAACTTACGTTAATTAGGAACTCTTTGAAACTATCTTTACCTGCTCTACACCAACTGTTACAGGTATGGGAACTGCTGCATCTATTAACTCCAGTGTTACCTCTTCCTTATTTTTATCTACCCTTATAACTCTACCTCTTTCACCTTTAAAGGGCCCTGCTATTAACTCTACAATATCTCCTTTCTCTATATTCTCTATTATCTTATGTGGAGATAGGAGATGTTCCAGTTCCTCTACCGAGGTTTCTCCAGGTACTATTCCTCTTACCTTAAATGTTCTCCTTACCAACTCCTCTACTGCACCTCTATTTGGAGCCTCTACAAGTACATACCCCTTTAGATCCTCAGTTGCAAGTATAGAGTATATATCTATTTTTTCCTTTTCAGCCTTAGACGCCAAAAATTCAGCGACATTTTTCTCTTGACCTGCTATAGTCCTAACTGCATATATCATACTAATCACCATTTAAAAAAGATAAAAATATTAAAAAAAGAGTTATACATTAAAAAAATAATAATAGATTTAAATTCAAAAGAACTGCAAAAATTTTTATTAAATTCCTATATATATTTTACTACTTTACCCCTTTAACTATCCCTTTCAGATACACTATAGGTACATGGATTATATACCCTAGTACTCCTAAGAAACATATCCCTAATCCTGTAACCTTTGCAACATTTAGATACTCCTCCCTTGTAGGTTTCCTCAGTACCATCAGTACCCTCTTACACTGATTTAGGAAGGATTTCAACTCCTCTATTTTCTCATCTATCTTTATTTTTTCTTCCATAATATACCTCCTATTTAAATACTAGGAAGTATGTCGATGACAACTGGTTTTTTGCCCTTTGGAGTATTAAATGGTGTTATTTCAGTGGTTTTAGTACCTGTAATTACAAGTAGTACCTTGATGGTGTTCTCTGCATTTTCATCAATAGTAGTACCCCAGATTATAGTGGCATTTTCATCCAGTCTCTCAGTAACTGTTGAGACTATCTCCTTAGCCTCCTCAACACTCATATCCTTTGGTCCTGTAATGTGTATCAATGCACCTTTTGCTCCATCTACATCTACACAGAGGAGAGGACTGTTTAGTGCCATATTTACCGCTTCCTTAGCCCTGTTCTCTGAATCACTCTCCCCTATTCCTATCATCGCTATTCCACCGTTACTCATTACAGCCCTAACATCTGCAAAGTCCAGGTGGATATCTCCAACGTTCTGTACAAGATCTATCATTCCCTTTACAGAGTTAATAAGGATCTCGTCTGCAACTTTAAATGCCACTCTCAGAGGTACATTTGGAACGATCTCCAAGAGTTTATCATTTGGAATAATGACTATAGTATCTGCTACCTTCTTCAACTTCTCCAGTCCCTGTATAGCGTTGTTCATCCTGATCTTTCCCTCCATGGAGAAAGGCAATGTAACCACTGCAACAGTTAATGCCCCTAACTTTCTAGATATCTCTGCCACTATTGGAGCAGAACCTGTCCCAGTACCTCCCCCTAACCCACAGGTTATAAACACCATGTCAGAGTCCTGTATAGCCTTTTTAATATCCTCTGCATTTTCCTTGGCAGCCTCTTCACCCTTCGTTGGATCTCCACCAGCACCTAATCCCCTTGTAAGATTCTTACCTATGAGTACCTTTACATCTGCCTTCGTCTTTATAAGTTGTTGGGCATCAGTGTTTACAGCAACAGTTTTTATTCCCTTTATATCCTCCTTTGCAAGTCTATTTAAGGCGTTGTTTCCTGCACCACCACAACCTACTACAGTTATTCTAATCTTAGACATTTCAATAAATTTTAAAAGTTCCTTATCCACCTCTGATAACTCCATATTTTCTTCCTCTAAGGGCTCAACTCCCTCCTCTACTATACCCTTTAAAAACTTCAAAGTATTACCTCCTGTTATTTTTTTATTATTTTTATCAATTTCATATAGTATTTATTAACCTTTTTGTTGGTTATCTTTATAAATTATAGGTGATATATAAGTATAACCTAGTATGTATTATTTCAATATTATAATAATTATAATATATATTTTTATATTTACAAGGTGAGATTTATGATATCATCTAAGGCGAGAGAGAGGGCTAAAAAGAAGATTATAGAAGTTGCCAATAATATGTACGATCTTATATTAAAGGGAAAGAGACCAAAACTTAAAATACCTATTAGAAGTTTAAGTAATGCCAAATTTGATAAGGAGAAAGGTACCTTTGTACTTCTAGGAAAGGAGAAGGAGAGAACTTTAACAGTTAATCAGGCGAAGATCTTTGCACAAACTATTAAGATGATGGAGTTTGCAAAGGAACTTCTAGATAACAACGACTTTTCAACTCTAAGGGAGGCATACTATGTTTCAAAGAACTGGGGGGAGGCGAGATTTGACGACCAACAACCATCTAATGAGGTTATAGAGGATCTCGAGGCTGCACTTAACTGTCTAAGGGAGGAGTTGGGATTCATCCCAGAGGAGGACGGTTCTGCAGTTGTAGGTCCCTTGAAGATAATAGATAGGACTGCAGAAGGTGAGGAGTTAAAGATAGATTGTAGGAAGTTAGGTAGTGGTGCCTACAACATTCCAAATGATGTTACAAGGTTGGAATTTGAGACAGATGCAGACTTTATACTTGCAATAGAGACTGCAGGGATGTTTGCCAGGTTAAATGCTGAAAAATTCTGGAAAAAGAAGAACTGTATTCTAGTGTCTCTAAAGGGAGTTCCTGCAAGGGCTACAAGGAGATTTATTAAGAGATTAAATGAGGAACATGGTCTTCCAGTCTTAGTGTTTACAGATGGAGATCCCTATGGATACTTAAACATTTACAGGACTTTAAAGGTAGGTAGTGGTAAGGCTGTTCACCTTGCAGAGAAGTTATCTGTCCCAAGTGCCAGGCTTATTGGAGTTACACCTCAGGATATAGTGGATTACGATTTACCAACTCACCCCTTGAAGGAGCAGGATATAAAGAGGTTGAAGGATGGGTTAAAGAATGATGACTTTGTAAAGAGTTTCCCTGAGTGGCAGAGGGCACTTAATCAGATGTTAATGATGAAGAAGAGGGCTGAACAGCAGTCCCTTGCTAAGTATGGTTTAAAGTACGTTGTTAATGAGTATCTCCCGGCTAAGATAGAGGACCCCAAGAGTTGGCTACCGTAGAGGGAACAGAGTATCAACTAAGATAGGTGTTCCTATCATTCTATTTTTTAAAGCTATATATTAAAATTCAGAGAATTATCTATAATGTGGTGAATATATCGTAATATTTAGTGGTAATAAAATTTCAATATTACCCTAATTCCCATCAAAAAATTCTGATAAGAATAACAATAATTATAATAAAAGTAATAAAAAGAAGGTATTAAAATCAAAAGAGATAACCTCCTGGGACGCTCTAAGATACTATAGAAGTGAGACAGATCCTCCCTAACAGTCTGCTATCATTAATCTACCTTGGTTCCCACCAAGTAGTAATTAAAAAATAATAAAAAGATAATTATTATAATTAAAAATCATAATGAAAATAATCAATATAAAACCTATTCTTTTAAAGATCTTTCCGAACCCTTAGGTAAGATAGAAAATCCTATTCTGAATCCCTGTATTAGAAGGTATTCAGAGGATCATTCTCCTTCAATCTTCTTTTAAAAATGCTATATCTGGGATGATAGAAGTTTTCTGTTTTTTAAACCTTTTCTTTATTATTTTTTTATAATTATTTTTATTATTCTTTAAAATATCCTTTTGATGGGAACTAGGGTTCAATATTATCTCTTTATTATGGATTTTTAATTATTATTTTTTATTTTTAAACTTAATAATTATTAAAAAAATTAATCTTCAGGTAGGCTAAATCCTATCAGTTTTATACCGTATCCGTACTCCCACTCCTTAGTGTCCCTTCCTGCAAGCATATCTACAATTGATGGATATTCTCCTGAAGGATCTTCTACAAAGTATGGGTTATAACTAACTCCTTCTCCGTAATGGGTTCCATAGGCTCTGCTTGGTGAAATATAGATTAGTGGGTATATTCTTGAGATACTTCCACTAACATACACCTTAGGCTCTATTGGTGCATACTTTCTAACTCTGAAGTTGTCAAAGTATATATGTTGGTATAAGGATTTTTTATGATCCCCCCAAGAGGTCCCAAGTAAAAAGTGACTTCCATAAGGGTTGTAAATTGTTGCACTTATTATCCATGGATTTTCAATATTGTATTTAATATAATTTTCTAAAGGAGTGTAGGTTCCACTTACTTCTTTTACTTTATTCCCATTTACTTCTTTTTCGGTAATAAGAATTTTTATATGATACCAAGTTTCTTTTTGAAGTGATGAAGTATAAGCGTGATTTACTCTTATTCTATTGTCATACTCGTATAACCCGTCAGCGGTATTTCGAATAGCATATATGTGCTCATTACATATCATTACTCCTGGGAATAGTTGGGCGTTATCATCCCAATATAAATTTTTACCACCAAAGTAGGCATATAGCGCATAATCATCGTTTCTGTATCTTCCTCCTAAATCAAAGGTATAAAATGCATCTGGATGAGTTGTAGTGAATCCATAATACTGGGGATTTGCAAAATATCCTATCATTATATTTGGGGCGGGATATGGCTTCCATCTCCTCCTATTCTTTATTTTATAATTATTATCCCCCCATCCATCAACCTCTACTATATAATTCTTCAAACTCACATTGTTAAAGGAGATTATTCTTGCAACTGGAGGAGCATTTTCACATCCAACTACTCGTCTGTTGTACATATCATTGTATAAGAGATAGTTATTACTAAAATTATAGTACTTCCAGTCTCCATAGAGATCGTTCCATCTGACACCTATCGAATCGTTAGATTCAAAGTCGTCAAACAACTCAAACACTAGATATCCATTACTCTCCCGTTTTTTTGGATAGGTAGATACTAAATATACTGTAGTATTTTTACCGGCTTCTAACTCAGGAACCTTTATCCATATAATAGCCTTGTCGTTGCTAATATTATCATTACTATAGTTCCAGTACTCTATCCAATAGGGTATATGGCGGTTTTCCTCATCTACAAATCTTAACCCCTTGCCATTAGGATCGATAGAGAAGTTAAAATTACTATTGTTTAGAATAATTTTTACCTGAAAGTCTGTTAAATCGTAATTATTGGGGTTGGATATATTTATCGGCATAATATAGGTAGGTTTTAGATAGTGATACGCGTCTAATATAGTTTTTACAGTTACGTATTGGAAAGACTCTATACTATCCGTCCTGTTTATAGTTCCATTGTAGGATAAAGTATAACTAAAATCGTAATCTATTCTAAATGTAAATCCATCAATCATGGTGATATTTGTAATGTTGAAGGAATATGTGAAGTTGTAACCTTGGTCACTGTAATATTCACTTACGTTATTTAAGTAATTCCTTATATAATCTTCTGTATTGCTCCATAAGTAATTTACAACTTCCTCAGAACTGTTAAAAAATGTTCTATCCATAGCAACTTTTAAACTGGCGTTATTTAACACCTTGTTAAATACGGGGGATAAGGAAGAGGATACTACATGTTCTACAGATGAAGATTTTAAATCCACAGAAGTAGCCCTCATCTCCTCTATTACCTGTCTTTTTTGGAGGTCGATGGTGTTATAAAAAAGTGCTGCCGTTAGTAGTAATAAAAGAGTTAGTATGAGCATAGTATGAGATGTATACATATTTAACCACCACAGATCAGGGTGATGTTAATAGGCCTATTTGATCTAAAGTAGTATATGGCCCTTTTATAAGGATAATTATAATTATGCTGATTTAGATAGTTGTAAGTCTCTTCTTCACTTAAAAAGTGTTTCTCTGTTATATTTAGTGAATTACTATCTCCATATATACCGTACCACCCTTCCGTTCTGTTTATCACTATAACTGTAGATACTATAACAGTATCAATGTTATTGAGGTTCCCTTCCGATATGGTATAGTTTCCAATAGTTAGTACATAATTATCTACATCAATTCTATTTTCTAATACTTCTTTTGCCATGGACTCATAACCATTGTTTATAAGTAGTATAGCAGATTCCAAAGTACCGTCTGATACAAGGGATTTTAACTGGGCACTTGCTTTGTCATATAAAATATTCGTTCTCACAGCATCAACGTAACTATCTGTATGTTCTACCATAGATAAGGTAAAGAAACCCATTCCAACTATAAGAATAATCACTCCAATGAGTATATCACTATCAAATATCATAATCATCCCCTAATTTTTCAGAGGTATAATACAAGATATATTTGCAGGTTTTAATTTCAATACATATATTGTAGAAGGTTCAGAGTATACGATATTCAAAGTTATAGGTACATCTTGGGATATATTCATTATCTTTATTTCATTAGGTTGATGCATATCCCAGTTGTGAGTATTTATTACCTTTCCAAACTCACTTAACGTTGGAGTACTACTAATATGCATCCTAAATGGAACTCCATTGACAGATAGTACTACATCTACATCTTGCGGTGCTGAAATATTTATATATTCTAACGTAGAAGGCCTTCTAGTACCAAAATATAAAATCTCTCCCATGGTGATATTTTCAGATATTATCCTATTACTAGGATATCTCCACATCTTTACAGGCACTAAGAGATTCTTTGTTTTAACGTAAAGGTTACTGGAATTGAGTCCAGTATTAGTGATATTTATTACATGTACATTGGAGGTTATATCAGGGGTACCTCTAAAGTAGTAGGTTACATTAAGTGAGATAGTCTCAACAGATTCCATTAAATTCTCTCTTACTGTTACACCTACTCTTGGAGCATACTTTCTAACCTTAACATTATCAAACCAGTATTCTTCACTATGAGTTCCTGATGCAGTTCCTAAAAGTATATATCTTTGATTGGAAGGATCATCATCAACTTCACAATGCGTCTTAACCATTGAGTCTGTATTATCATTTGGGTTTGGATCTCCATAGTGCCCATTGAAGAATCTCCAGATTGAGGCATTACATATTCTATTTTTAGCAGAGTCACTATGTTCAAGTATAAACTTCTCATAGTACCATATATTATCGTAGGTAAAGATGTTTGAGGAGGATACAATTTCTTCATTATAATTACGACATATTGCAAAAATTTGATAACATCCCGTAAATGAATTGTAAAATTGATTATCTTTACCTGGACGGACAGAAGAATCGGCGTAAAATCCTACCATGGTATCAGGACTATCCGCACTCCCTCCCTGTGCTCCAGTACGACCTTTAACTATGGCCTCTAAGATGTATATATCTCCATTTGAGACTTTTAAAGAGTCTCTTGAGATTATACTTCTGTACCTCTCACTACTTGCTTTCAAGTGTGCCACATGGTTCTTCTCAGAACCTCCGTTGTAAAAAGGTAACTCACTATCCTCTATAACTTCCCACTCTCCTCTTAAAATTTTCCAAGTATCATTTATCTTTCCATCCTCAAAATCATCGAAGAATATAAATACCGCCTCACCGTTATCCCGTATATCAGGATTCTCACTCTGATTCCTCCTTAAATATATAATAGTGTATCCATTACGAGGTATCTTATTTACCTTTATCCATACTCTTCCTATTTTATTATACTCCCAGATCTCGATCCAGTAGGGGATCTCTTCAAGGGTTCCACTGTCATTTTCCCAGAAACTTATACTCTTTCCATCTGGAGAGAAATCGAAGTTAAAGTTAGAGGGAGTCAAAGTAACCAACACCTGGAAACCCTCTAAATCGTAGTCATTTGGGTTGGAGATATTTATTATATACTCCCAAGTACTCTCGTATGTAGCAATACCCTCATAATCTGTACCTCTAACTGAAAATGGGTCAAAAGTCCCTGGAATGGTGTCCCTTGAGGTATAATACCTCTCCCTTACCCTATCAACAAATCTTAAATAGTCTGGAACGTAGGAATTTGATGGAAACTCATGATCCTTGAACAACTTATTCGCTATTAAATTACTCTTTTCAAAGGCCTCAATATCCCTTTTTTCCTCATGGAATGTTAAAATGTTATGGGTAATTGTAAAGTATCCAACGTAAAAGATGAGGAGTACTATCATGACAGCTACAATAGCCTCAAAGGTAAATATATACCCTTTATTTGATCTCAACTTTGACAACCCTATCATATAACTCCCTTCTTAGATATTAATTAATAGATTTATATATTATTAATTTTTATAAAAACATTCTCTTTTAAAATTAAACACTAATGGAATATAAAAATAGTAAGACATTAGACTTGTTTTATAATTCCTTTAATCAATTATAATTACTCTAAAATAAATATAAATTTTTATAATTTATTAAAAAAATAAAAAATCTTGGATTGTTCCTCATGTAGAAAATAGTAAGGATCTTCTTTACCCTCTAAAATCTCAGTACTCCCTTTCTAATTTAATATACTTTATCTTCTCCACCTTATACTTCTGTTCAAACTCCTCTTCCTTTATCCGCTCTCCAGTGATCATATAAACTACTCTATCTCCTATAGACGCTATTAAATCCCCACTCCTCTCCAAATACTTAGCCATGAATATAGTCTCTGTAGCCATGGTTATGTTCCTTGGATCCTCAACGATATAACTGATCATCTCCCTGTAGAGTTGTTCGTAGAGTTTATTTATCTTTTTATCCCGTGCATGTACATCTCTGGCCAACTTCTCATCTCTATTTTTAAATGCCTGAAGTGCATCACTTAACATCTCCCCAAGGCGTTCTGTCATAGTTGTTATGATCTCGTTCTCCCTCTTAATATTTAAGTCGGATCTTAGCGTAATCCCTGCGATCTTATAGGCACAGTCTCCTATCTTCTCCAGTTTCGATATTATCTTTATAATAGTCAGTATAGTTCTCAAATCTGTTGCCACAGGCTGATAGAGTGCTATAAGTTTAATACACTTATCCTCGATCTCCATCTCCTTTAGATCTATAATATCGTCCCCTCTTCTCACCTTCTTAGCAAGTTCCCTATCACAGTTTAGAAAGGCCTCTGTGGATTTATTTAAGGCAGATATACAGATATTCCCCATATCGACAACATCGTCTTCTACCATTTTTAACTTAGAGTAGAATATTTCCTTTGTCATAGATATCACCAAATTCTATTTATCCGAATCTACCACTGATATAATCTTCAGTCTCCTTCCTTGAAGGTGCAAGGAATATCTTTTCAGTTTTATCGAACTCTATAAGTTCTCCCATTAAGAAGAATGCTGTATAATCTGATACCCTACTCGCCTGCTGCATATTGTGGGTAACAACTACAACAGTGTAATCTTTTTTTAACTCTACCATAAGATCCTCTATCTTCTGGGTAGATATAGGATCAAGTGCAGATGTTGGTTCATCTAACAGTATAACTTCAGGTTTAACTGCTATGGTACGGGCTATACAGAGCCTCTGTTGTTGTCCTCCAGATAGTTCAAATGCAGATTTTTTCAAGTCATCCTTGACCTCATCCCATAGAGCAGCCTTCTTTAGGGCCCATTCTACAATCTCGTCTAAGACTTTTTTATCCTTTATACCGTGTATCCTTGGACCGAAGGCTACATTATCGTAGATACTCATTGGAAATGGATTTGGCTTTTGGAAAACCATCCCCACCCTCTTTCTCAGATCTACCACATCTACATCTTCATCGTATATGTTCTTTCCATCTAGAAGTACTTCACCCTCAATCTTTGTATTGGGAACAAGATCGTTCAACCTGTTGAGACACCTTATAAAGGAACTTTTACCACATCCACTGGGACCTATTAGTGCAGTTATCTTGTTCTCGTATATTGGTAAGTTTATATTCTTAAGGGCGTGAAAATCTCCATAGTATAAGTTTAAATTTTTAGTTTCCATTTTTATCTTTCCACCCATTACATCACCATAGGTAAATTTTATTTATAAAAGTAGTTCTTTTATTTATAAAAGTGGCTCTAATATACCTTTTTTCTAATTTTTTTAACATTATAATAATTATTATTTTTATTTTAAACTATACTGTAAAATCATATTTTATATAAATGTTTCTATAATGTCAAATTTTATTCACAAAATATAAACAGCATAGGACTCAATCTTAATTATAACAACGAAAAAAATAAAATATTGAATATATGTGTAATACCTCTTGATATTATTTCTTAATAAATTATAAATAACTTTTAACAGATAAAGATTTAAATAAATAAAAATAGGAGGAACACCATGAAATTGATAGCCTGGTTAGATGAGATTTCTAACAAAGATGTAGATATCGCAGGTGGGAAGGGAGCCTCCCTTGGTGAGATGTGGAATGCAGGTTTTCCAGTACCTCCAGCATTTGTGGTCACTGCAGAGGCATACAGGTACTTTATAAGGGAGACGAAACTTGATAAAAAGATCAGAGAGATCCTGAAGGATATAGATGTAAATGACCCTGAGGAGTTAAATAGAAAATCAGAGGAAATAAGAAGATTAATACTAGATGCCAATATGCCGAAAGATCTGGAGATAATCATTATCGAGAGTTATAACAGACTCTGTGAGGAGAGTGGTGGGGAGGAGGTATTTGTTGCAGTTAGGAGTTCTGCCACTGCAGAGGATCTACCTGATGCAAGTTTCGCTGGACAGCAGGAGACTTACTTAAATATTAAAGGGGCTAAAAACGTTGTTAAATCTGTTCAGAAGTGTTTTGCATCTCTCTTTACCCCAAGGGCTATATTCTACAGGGAGCAGAAGGGATTCGATCACTTGGATGTGGCATTGGCTGTAGTGGTACAGAAGATGGTAAATTCTGAAAAGGCAGGTGTGTTATTTACCGTGAATCCTATAAATCAGAACTACGAGGAGATGGTAATAGAGGGTGCCTGGGGACTAGGAGAGGGGGTAGTAAGTGGTGTAGTAACTCCAGATACCTACATTATAGATAAAAAGACCTTAACTCCAAAGAGCGTCTCTGTGGCGAGAAAGGAGGTAATGTTTATAAGGGATGAGAAGGGAGAGACTAAAAAGGTAGAGGTGCCTGAGGATCTAAAGGAGAAGAGGGTGCTCTCTGACGAAGAACTTAGAAAACTTGCTGAGATGGGATTATCTATCGAGAAACACTACGGAAGACCTATGGACATCGAGTGGGCAATAGAGAAGGGCAATATATACATGCTTCAGGCGAGGCCGGTAACTACGTTAAAGGAGAAAAAGGAAGAAACGTCTAAGGAATCTCAGGAGTCAGGAGAGATACTCCTAAAGGGTATCGGAGCATCTCCAGGTTTAGCCTCTGGTAAGGTGAAGATAATCCACGACATCAAGGAAATAGATAAGATAAAAGAAGGAGATATATTAGTAACAAAGATGACAACACCAGACATGGTACCTGCAATGAAGAAGGCCAGTGCCATAGTTACAGATGACGGGGGATTAACCTGCCATGCAGCCATTATATCAAGGGAGTTAGGTACTCCCTGTGTTGTAGGTACTCAGAAGGCTACAGAGATGTTGAAGGACAACATGGTAGTTACAGTAGATGGGGAGAAGGGGATTGTATATAGGGGAGAGGTAAAGAAGGAGAAGGTAGAGAAGGATAAAGATACACAGATAAGTGCAGGATCTCCAGTGATTATAACTGCAACTGAAATTATGGTAAATGTCTCCATGCCTGAGGTTGCAGAGAGGGCTGCTGCAACTGGTGCAGATGGAGTGGGTCTTCTAAGGGCAGAGCATATGATCCTGGAGACAGGTGTCCATCCAATCAAGATACTTAAGGAGAAAGGAGAGGATGCCCTTGTAGAGGTGTTCGCAGAGGGTATTAGAAAGGTGGCAGATGCCTTCTATCCGAGACCTGTAACATACAGAACCTTGGATGCTCCAACAGATGAGTTTAGAGGGCTGGAAGGGGGAGAGGATGAACCTGTAGAGCAGAACCCTATGTTAGGTTGGAGGGGAATTAGAAGAGGTTTGGATGAGAAGGAGATACTAAGATGTGAATTACTTGCAATAAAGAAACTTAGAAGTGAAGGATATAAAAATATAAGGTTGATGATACCTCTCGTTACAATCCCATCAGAGGTTAGAAAGGTAAAGGAGTTGGCAAGGGAGATAGGTTTAGAGTTAGGAAAGGATGTTGAATTTGGAGTGATGGTGGAGACACCGGCTGCTGCACTTATCATAGAGGATATTATAAAAGAAGGGATCGACTTTGTCTCCTTAGGTACAAACGATCTAACCCAGTATACAATAGCCATAGATAGGAACAACGAACTTGTTGCGAAGTACTACAGGGAGAATCATCCTGCAGTTTTGAAGTTGATAGAGTACGTTATAAAGACATGTAAAAAATACGGTGTAAAAACCTCCATCTGTGGCCAGGCTGGAAGTAGGCCCTCTATGGTGGAGAAACTTGTTAGATGGGGTATTGATAGCATTTCTGCAAACATAGATGCTATAGATACTATAAGGAAAACTGTGGCGAGAACTGAGCAGAGAATCATCTTGGAGACTATAAGAGATAGGAAGTTTAAGATGGATTAATTAAAAAAAATTATAATAATTATTATTTTTAAAATTATTTTTTATATTCTGGATGGTAGTATGGTAGAGGAAAAGAAGATTCAAAATAGAATCACTAAGGAGAAGATAGAGGAGTATCTCAAAAAGACAGAGGAGGCAATAGATATTATTAAAAAGGGTCTACCTCCAGAGAGAAGTTTACTCTACGACGTCGCCCTGGACTTTCTATCTATGATAGAGTGTTACTTTAAGGATGCAAAGGTGTTTATAGAGAGGGGAGATTATATAAATGGATTTGCATCTCTAAATTATGCCTACGGCTGGATAGATGCTGGAGTACGTTTAGGTATATTTGATGTTGGAGACGACGATGTAAAATTCACACTGGCGAAATAAAGTAAAAAAGATGGTGAGAGGAAAATGCCCAACTATCATGTAACCCTACAGGCTCCCTACATAGTAAAAAACGTTGAAGATGTGGAGGACGCCATAAGTGTAGCAATATCCAATGTGGGAAAGTTGCTAAACAAGAACAATATGGAGTATGTAGATATAGATGTGGGGCTAACCATATGTCCAAAATGTGGAGAACCTATAGACTGTGTTTTAGTAGTTGCTAGAACTGCTATGGTAGGACTACTACTATCTATGAAGGTATTTAATGCAGAGAGTTTGGAACATGCCATAAGGATAGCCAAATCTACCATAGGTAGGGCTTTAAAGGACATTCCCCTTGAAGTGGTGGATGTGGTAGAGATCTAACAAACCCTATATATTTTTAAGATATTTTCATTAAAAGAGTAAAAATCAAATACATGAAATATTAATAAAAGAATATATAAGGTGTCAAATTTACCTAAAAGGTATTTTTTATTTTTATTTTTTATCTAAAAATTCCACTAACCTAATAATTTAAACCCCCGTATTTTGAACAGAATCAATTAAAAAATTAATCTTTTCCGGCGCCCAGAAAATATGTGCTAAAGAAGTAATATAAGTACTGCCTTTTTAATTGCCTTTTTAAAATATTATTTTGGATTTAATTATTTTTTCTGTTTTAATCTATAATATTTTATCTTAATTTTAATAAAAATAGGTGTAGATATGCTTCCAAATAAGGTTGCCATAGATATTATTAGAAAATACATGGCAAGATTTGAAAAGGGTGAAGATATAGAGAATTTTAGAAAGGATCTCATTAGGGATCTCCTGAATCATAATCTTTTAGTTAAAACTGAAGACGGTACTTATACATTGGTATCGGAATGTAAGGAAGAACTTATGCATTCCAGAATAGGAGCATTAAGGGAAAGTATTGAAAAGTTTGTAATACCTTCAGATCTCAGATCTATGAAAAATCCTAAAATACTGGATCTTTGTAGTGGTATAGGTTACAACTCTATAGGAGCACTTCACTACAATAAAAACTGTAGAATAGATATGGTGGAGTGTTGCAAGGAGGTGCTCTTTCTATCCCTATGTCTAGATATGCCCTACGAAGAACATAACATAATAAAGGATAGAATTAAGAATTTTCTCGAGGGAGATGCAAGTAGAAGTGATATAAACATATACCTTGAAGATGGGAGGAGTGCCATTAAGAAGTTAGAGGGAAGATATAATGTAGTATTTCACGATGCATTCTCCCCCCAGAGGGATGCTGTACTTTACACTGTAGATTTCTTAAGAGAAGTTTACAAGAAGATGGATGATGACGGTGTTTTAATATCCTACTCCTCCTCTATACCCTTTAGGAGCGCACTGGTAGAGGCTGGCTTTATTATATCAGAGGGAAATTCCGTAGGTAGAAAGAGAGGAATAACCATAGCCTATAAGAACCCATCTCCAGATAGGAAGATAAGGAGGATACCTCTAACAGATGAGAGGCTTATAGCAATATCTACAGTTGGAGTGCCCTACAGAGATCCTAATTTAAACCTTTCTCATGAGGAAATAATAAAGAATAGAAATTTTGAAAGAATGATATTTAAAAAGAAATTGTTAGAATTAGGCAGGTACTATTCTACAAAGAATGTTAAACTAGGTAAGATAGACAGGAAGTTCTTAGAAATTCAAAAGTTGGATTTAAACTCTACCCAGGTGATTTTAAAAATGAGAGAAATTTTAGGAGTGTAAATTATTTTTTAAAATTTAATTTAAGAGAGTTCTTGAGATCCGATATTATATACTTTGCAACTTCCATCATAACATCAAGTATTTTCCTAGTAGTAATATGAGAATAGGCCTCTGGATGATACTCAACATCTATATACTCCTCCAATATTTTTGCCCCTTTTTTAGCCAACTGTATAGCCACTAAGTGCTCTACACTGTATCCTTCACCAAAGTACATACCTCTCAGGAGATCACCTCTGATGATCCTAAATCCACACTGTATATCTCTAAAGAAGTAGATCCTACCTACATAGAGGGAGATCAAGAGGGACATAAAAACACTGGCTAAAAAATTAGATATCTGTCTATGAAAGGGAATAGAAGAGTATCTCCTTATGCCAAAAACAGCATCTCCCTTGTATTCCTTCAATTTTTTAGACATCTTTGGAATGTCCTTAGGTTTATGTTGGTAGTCCCCATCCATAAATACGATATACTTATATCCCAACTTCAGCGCCAACTCTGTTCCACTTTTAAGGGCTTTCGACTTACCCTCGTTTTTCTCTTTAAATATGGTATAAATCCTGTTTTTATACTCTCCCCTATTTAGATACTCTTCAATAACTTTTTTTGTGTTATCTGTACTTCCATCGTCTACAATAAGCACATCTATAGATATAGTGTCTAGATCCTTTAAAACCTTTAGAATGTTTTTTTCCTCGTTGTAAGTTGGAATTATTACTATGGACTCCCTCATATAGTTTCCTCTAATTCTTGATAAATTTTAGTAAAAACAGTTTAAAAGATATAGAAAATCTGTATAAGTTTAGTTGTTTTAAATTTTATCCATAGAACTATTAAAATAATTAAAATTATAATTATAAAAATTATTTCAAAAATCATAATTAGTAAGTTTATAATATTTATTTTTTACCTAGTACAGGGATCGATATGAAGATAAAAAAAATAATTATAAAGGGTATAGTTCAAGGTGTTGGATTTAGACCTTTCATCTATAGGATAGGCAGAGATAACAACCTAAGAGGTTATGTAAAAAATATGGGAAACTACGTTGAGATAGTAGTATCTGGTGAAGATAGGGATATAAAAAACTTTCTAAGGGATATAAGGGATAAGAAACCACCTTTAGCCCAGATAGATAAGATAGAGGTGTTAGATTACAATACTCCCCTCCATTACAGGAATTTTGTTATAGAGGACAGTGGTAGTAAAACAGATAAAGATGGAAGTACTGTGCCTCCAGATGTATCCATATGTGAGGAGTGTCTAAGGGAGATGTGGGATAAAAATAACAGGAGATACAGATATCCTTTTATAGCATGTACAAACTGTGGCCCAAGATTCACTATAGTAAAGAGACTTCCCTACGACAGGGAGAATACCTCCATGGCTCAATTTCCCCTATGTGAGGAGTGTCTAAGGGAGTACAGGGATCCGTTGGATAGGAGGTTCCACGCCCAGGCAACATGCTGTCCAAACTGTGGTCCAAGGGTGTATCTAGTGGATAATGAGGGTAAGGTGTTGGATGAGGGGGATGGTGCTATACTTGAAAGTGTAAAACTTCTAAATGAGGGTTATATTCTCGCTGTGAAGGGTATTGGAGGCACCCACCTTGCATGTAGATGTGATATAGACGATGTTGTTTTAAAACTTAGGGAACGTCTAAATAGACCTACTCAGCCCTTTGCAGTGATGACGAAGGAGGAGAATGTTAAACTCTTTGCAGAGGTTGATGAGGAGGAGTTATCCCTTTTGAGATCTCCAAAGAGGCCTATTGTGGTACTGAAGAAGGGAAGGGATTACAGTAGATACTTCTCAGAGTACATCTCCAACTTAGATACAGTAGGGGTTATGCTACCTTACTCTGGGCTACACTATCTACTCTTAGAGGGTTCAGAGGCATTAGGATATGTTATGACATCTGCAAATCTCCCTGGCTATCCTATGGTTATAGACAATAGGGAGATACTCCATAAACTGAGGGGTATTACAGATTACTTTTTGATCCATAACAGGGAGATAGTTAATAGGTGTGATGACAGTGTCCTTAAGAAGGTGAATAACAGGGTGGTATTTCTTAGGAGATCCAGGGGGTACGTCCCAGAACCTGTGGTTGTGGTAAATCACAGGGATATTAGGGAAAATATGGAGAATATAATTGCAGTAGGTCCTGAGATGAATTCAACAGCATGTTTAGTTAAGGGTAATAGATTCTATCTATCCCAACATATTGGAAACACCTCAAAGTACGAAACATTTAGATACTTAAGTGAGGGGATAGAGAACTTACTTAGGATCACAAACACTAAGGATATCCATGGGGTTGTATGTGATCTACATCCTGGTTATAACTCAACTAAGTTGGCCGAGGAGTTGGCGGAGAGGTTTGATGCAGAACTCTACAGGATCCAACACCATATGGCACATGCCTACTCCCTCCTTGGAGATGAAGATATATTCCAGGAGTCTATAATCATCGCTATAGATGGTGTGGGATATGGGGAGGACGGTAAGGTATGGGGTGGTGAGATATTAAGGTATAGGGATAACCATATGGAGAGGGTGGGACACTTAGAGGAACAGTACATGCCTGGGGGAGATCTATGTACAGAGTACCCTCTTAGGATGTTGATGTCTATACTCTATAAAAGATTAGGAGAGGAGGAGTTATTAGAGTTTATAAGGAGTTATAACTTCTTCGACGATAGAACTTTGGAACTTATACTCTTCCAGTTAGATAGAGAGATAAACGTTGTGGAAACAACCTCCTGTGGAAGGGTGTTAGATGCTATATCTGCCATGCTCTCCATCTGCCATAGAAAAACCTACGACGGAGAACCTGCTATAAGGTTGGAGGGTTTTGTAAGAGGTAGAGGTTATGGGGAGAGGGAGTATAATAGATACTTAGAGATGGCTAAGGAGGATATAAAGATAAAGAGTGGAAAACTTATTACAAGTGATCTGGTGTATAGGGCTTACAGTATGTTGTTAGAGGGGTATGAGAGGGAGTTTATAGGGTTGTATATACATCTCGCTATAGGGGAGGGGTTGTCCTCTATGGCTATAAAGTTTGGGGAGAAGGAAGGGGTGGAGTATATAGGTATCACTGGAGGGGTGTCTTATAACAGTATAATATGTAAAGTGGTAAAAGAGAGAGTTGAGGAGGAGGGTTTTAAGTTTCTGTATCACAGTAGGGTGCCAAATGGAGATGGAGGTATAAGTTTCGGCCAGGGTATTGGGTATATTTTGAATAGGGATTAACATAAAAATAAAATTAATAAAAAAATATTTTAAACTAACAACAACTGTGGGATATATCAATAAAAAAGAAAATAATAATAAAAATAATAAATAAATAACAAATAAAAAGAGGCTAAAAACTCTTAAAAAGGATTAAAAGGGGTTCTACTTCACTTTCTCAATACTCAAAATAATAGATAAAAACTTAATCTTATTGATATATTTTTCATCAAGTTTATAGTTAAAAAATAATAATGATTTAATAAAAATTATTAAAAAATAAAAGAATAAAAAACTAAAAAGGAATAATATAGAATATCCCATCTTTTCTAATAGATTAATAATTAATTAATAAGGAAATCTCATCTGTTTCTCCAGTATCCAGTGTAGCCTTAGAAGAATAGGAACTTATTTTACTTTTTTCTTACTATCATTCAGAATATCTTATCTATTTCAATATAGTATTCAGAAGTTTATTTATTTTATTATTATTTTTTTTTTGGTTTATATTTAAATTATTTTTTTTATTAGAGTAGAGCATTCTTCTAATTACTATCTGATGGAAATCAGATAAAAAACAAAAATATGACTCTTATATCCTAGACTACACCGAACACTGGAGAAATAGGATTTGGTTAAATCTTCTTTTTAAGAGTTTTTATCTTTTTATTATAACTTTCATTATAAGTAATATTTATCATTCTTTTAATCACAACTATTATAGGATTTTATATTACTCTATATTGTTAAATAACAATAGAGAACGATAACATGGAACGAATAGAGTACGAGATAAAACATGCTATAAAACACATGATGGAGACGAACTATCCAAGAAAGAGATTGTGGGATATGGATCCCAAGGTAAAAGATCTAATAAGAGGTATTAGGGCAGGGGATGACAGTGTAGTAATAGGTAGAAATGTTATAAACATGGAGGGGCCTTATCCCCTAAAGTTAGGTTCAAAAACTGCCCTTATCCATACCTCCTGTGATGTTGTAGCCATGGGGGCAAGACCTCTCTACGCCTTAGATGCCATCCAGGCCCAGAACGAGGAAGAGATAAAGATGGCAATAGAGGGGTTGAGGAGGCAGTCCTTAGGTTTAAACATCCCAATCGTCGGAGGAAACACTCAAACTGAGGAGAGTTTAAAATCCTGTATATCTGTAGTGGTATTTGGTGAGTTGATAGGTGATAAGGTAATTACAGATGGAGGTGCCCAGGTTGGAGATGTTGTACTTATGTTGGGGCATCCTGTAGAGGGAGATATTGGTGAGAGGATCCAGAGGGCTAAAAATAAGTACGATACATTTCTAAGTATAGTGGAGGAGGGTATTGAGATTAACGCCTGTAAGGACGCTTCCAGGGGTGGGTGGTTGTGCAACATACTTGAGATGATAGTGAAGGCCAGGGTAGGTGTGGAAATAACCGCTATACCTTATCCCCGCTCCACTAGATACCTGGGAACCTATATAGTAAGTACTAGGGAGGAGAATTTAAGGGATATATTGGAGATATGTGTGGAGAAGAGGTGCCCTGTTATACCATTTGGGAGGATCATCGAGGAGAAGGTTTTTAAGGTGGGGAATAAGAAGTATATCAGTGAGGATGTTCTCAGAGATATTATTGCTAGGTTTCCCTATAAAAAATAATAATTAGTAATACTTACTTCTCTAACTAAAAAAGTAAAATATATTTAGGAAAAAATTTTATTTTTATTATAAATTTTTATTATTTTTTTAATTTTCCATTATATATGTTTTGAGAGTTCTTGGAATATCTCTTCAACTAGTATATTTCTACCATATTTTCTACAATATTCTCTCAATATACTTATCCTTTCATAAACAAGATCTGGATATTTTTTAGTTATTTCATAAATTGTATGAAGTGCAGTATTTCTTATAATTTCATTATCGCTGAAAATCAGTTTAAAAATGCTATCAATATACTTTTCTATTTCCTTTTTATCCAAATTTATTAGAACAGAAAAACAGTATGCTACATTTAATGGATTTAGTTCTTCTAATTTCCCTTTTTCAATGAGTTTTAAAGTTCCCTTTAAATCTTCTTTCTTTATAGGCGATTCTATTTTTTCTTCAGAGATCTCTAGTTTTTTAACTAGAGAAAGATTAAGAAGGGATTCTCCTAAATCAAGTAGTTTCTTAATTAATGCCTGCTGTTTAATAGAGTCCTTCAATTTAACAAGTTTTTCATATAGAGCATTTTTTCGAGATTGGGCTTCATTTAACTTTTCAATATCTCCATAATTCTTTATCAGTTCCCAAGTATGCTCTCTTATAAGCACATTTACAGATTTTTTATTAATTTCGTATATCTCTTTTTCCACATATTTAAAGTAATCTGGATTTTCTTTTAACAGTAATTTTAGACACATTAACGTATTTAATACAATTTCATCGTCATCACTCTTCAAAAACTTTTTTATGTACGGCAGTAGTTTTTTATGGTTCATCTTATGTTTTAAGAATATCTTCGTTAAAAGGTATATGGAATTTGAAGATAATTTTGTATCATCTGATCCAACAAATTCTAGTAGATATTTTAAAAGAGACATATCACTTTCTATCAATTTTTGGGCTTTTAAAAGATGTCCCTTTTCAATAAGTTTTTTCAATTGAAGGGACTTTGGATATAAAAGGGGGAGAACCATTAACAAATCACCCTATTTTATTAATTACATTTCCAATTAATAGCATTCATAAGGTTCTATAGGTATCACCTTGTACGTTAGATCTTCTTTTTTAACCAACTCTAAAAACTTTGTACATTTTGAAGGATCCCTATTAGTAACAACAATATCACAAGTGGCTGTGTTAAAGTCCTCAGATATAATCTCAGATTTAATAGGGAGTGCCCCCGAGTTTATCAAAGAGTTTAATATTTCCTTATGTAGACTTAAACATTTATCCATATCCCCAGATATTCTAACAAGATATGAAGGAAATGCTATTTCTTGACAATTCGTAATAATAAATTCGTACTCTTGCAAAATTTCACAGAGTATTTTACATTTAGTGCTAGTGGTTTTTACAATAATCTTTAAAAAATAATGGGAGTGGTTTAAAATATTCGTTATTTTTATACAATACATTTTTGAAATGTTGTCAGAGATCAATATTTTAAGTTTATCAAAGATTTTTGCCTCACAGATACACTGTATAATGAATATCTTTTCAGAATCCATATTCCCCCCTTAAACTTTGTAATAACTGGATAAAAACTTAACATTATTTATTTCTAAACCAATTATATTATAATAATCATTATAATAATCCATTATATATAATTTTATTTCCAATATTATTAATCTTATCTATTAGGTCCAAATCTTTTTTCCTAAAATCTGGTAAACAGCATTTTATTTTAGTAATTAAACTAGAAATATTATATTAAAAAATCCAAATATAAACATATGGACACTATCTATAAACCAAAAATTATATATAGAACTTTAAATGAACAAATAAGTACTTCCACACTTGTTAAAATTTTATAAGGTGATAAAATGTTTTTAAAGAAGAGACATTTGGAAATACTGAAACTTATGAAAAATACAACTAAAAGTAAAGAGTTAAAAAGTAAACTACCTGAAGAGTTTGAGGTAAGAATAGCAGAACTCTTTATCTTAGGATTTGTAGAGATATCTGGAGAGGACATAATCTTTACAGACGTTGGAAAAAGGATGGTGGAGTTAATCGACAAGATACCTGTAGAGGATATACCTGATGTGTATATAAATTCTGAGATTATCAAGATTATGGAACTCTTAGATAAAACAGGTTATGTCCCAGAGAAATGGAACAATTTACTAGTAGAGAGACATTTGGCAAATTCTGAAGGACTAACTGAAGTTGGGAAGGAGATACTCAAGATCTACAGAGAATCTCACCCAGTGGTATATTTAACACCTGATATACTGGACTTTGTAAGAGGTATGCCAAAGATCGGCCTTTACGAGGAACTGATAACTTATAAGAACACCAAGAAACAGGGCGACAATATACTTAACGCCCTTCAGGCTATGAGATTACTAAGTATATCCCCTACAACTGAGGCTGGTAAGGCCTTCGCCACAACAGTGGCACTGAAGGAGGTATTGAAGATTGCCTCCATGGTTCCAAAACTAGGTAGAACGTTGATCCTAAGAAAGGAAGATTTCGATGCAATGAAGAGAGGAGAGTTCAGTGAGGAGATGGTGGACAGTGGTTTCTGTGAAGAGGGGGAGATTACAGAGTTGGGACAGTCCATGCTAAACACCTACAGTGAGATAGGTAAAACCTATCAGGAGATAACACCTATCTATGTATTGGAGGACGAGATCAAAGTTTTAAAGACTATCGAGATTATCAAAGAGAAGTATGAAACCAACCCGGAGGTACTACCTACCTACAAGGAGATAAAAAAGAGAAGTGGAATTGAAGATTTGGGAGAGGTCCTTCACACATTGGAGTTTAAGGAACTTATAAGAAGGGAAGTTATAAAAAATAAAGATACATACTGGATGACTGAATTTGGAGAGAAGGTTAAGGACTTAGGAACAGTAACTACCGACGGTATGAAAGCAATTACTTATCCTGAACACAACGATACACCTATCGCAGAGTGGGTGGTAAAGGGTAAAGAAGAGAAGGTAGTACAGAGAGGTATTACTGATAAAGGTAGTTTCTTACTGAAATTAACCAGATCCATTAAAAGAAGACCTTATCTGACTAAGTACGATATATCTGCCCTAATTAACATGCCAGTGAAGAGGTACATCCACAGGGACGAACTAGTTAAGTTGATACAGAAACACGTTGGTGGTGATGAGGAGGCAATTATTAAGGCTTTAAATGAGAGTGAGTCCAAGGGACTAATTAGAGAACTACAGAATAAGATGATTATTTTAACAGAACTTGGAGAGGGTGTTAAAGAGGCCGTTGAGATGGCAAAGGTACAGGAACTCCTATCTACGAAGTTTGCAATAACTCCAACTACCTTCAATATACTACTGGCAATATACAACAACAGGGAAGACTTTGACAGAGTATGGAGAGAGAAAAGTGAAGTTGGAGAGCATAAAGAGAATGAAATCATACTTCTAGCCAAGTTACTCCCATTAACTGTGGATGAGATAAAGAAGAGTCTGGTCATTTTGAAAAACGTTGGGTTAATTGGTAAGAAGGGCCTTACAGATGCTGGAGTTAAACTGGTAGAGTCCTATCTCAAACTCTGGAAGGGCATAAACAATTAAATATTTTTCTCGGACAGAGGTTTTTACCTCTTTTTTATAATCGATAAAATAAACTAGTGTACTAGAGATCATTATCGAGGAGTTTTAAATAAAAAATAATATATTATAAAAATTAAAATTAATGAAAGATGATAAATATATAACATGTAAATAAAATCCTGTAATATCCCTTAGAATGTTTTGAGCATTAAAAAACAGGTTTGGATCTCTATTTAACCCCTCTTCTTTCATTAAGAGTTTTTTATTTTTTATTTTATTATTTTTTTAACATTGATTATAATAATAGGAAAAATAAGAAAAAGAGATCAATCCACTTTCTCCACTTCAATCTCGTAATCGTGGATAACAGGGTTTGCAAGTAATTTTCTACACATCTCTTCAACTCTTTCTATCACTTTATCCTTATCTTCGCCCTCAATAAGGAGTTCTATACATTTAAAGGTATTTGCATCTTTAACCTCTTTGTATCCCAGGAAGTTCAAGGCTCTCAAGATAGTTCTTCCCTCTGGATTCAGCACTCCTTTTTTTAACTTAACAGTTACCACTGCCCTGTACATCCTAACTCCCTTATATATTTTTATATACATCCTATTCTCTTTGCTACAATCTCGTACTTACTTACAACATCTCCTAGATCCTTCCTAAATACATCCTTATCTAAAACATCTCTAGTCTCCTTGTCCCACAATCTCATAGTATCTGGACTTATCTCATCGGCAACGACAAGTTCTCCGTCCTTTGTTCTTCCTACCTCTATCTTAAAGTCCACAAGTATTATTCCCTTCTCATCGAAGAACCTCTTAAGTACATCATTTACCTTTAGAGCCAATTCTCTCAACTTCTTCAACTCCTCCTCTGTAGTTAAACCTAAGGCAATGGCAATATCCTCGTTTAACATAGGATCTCCATATTCATCACTCTTGTAGTCAAACTGTACAATGGGCCTCTTTAACTCCTCTCCCTCTTTGAAGGGATACCTTCTACAGAGACTTCCCGCAGCAATGTTTCTTACAATTACCTCTATAGGTATGATTTCTACCCTCTTGGCAACCATATATACAGGATCTATATATCCTAAGTAGTGAGTAGGTACACCTTCCTTTTCCAACACCTCAAATAACTTGGAAGATATAAGGGCGTTAAGATGACCCTTTCCCTTCTTTACATCTCTCTTCTTTCCATCTCCTGCAGTTATGTCATCTCTAAACTCGATAAGTACTCTATCTTCATCTATTTCATATATAGACTTCGCTTTACCACTGTAAAGAGGTTCCCTTTTAAGTATCTCTTGGATATCTATATTCATTATTATCCACCCTTCTTTTTTTATTCATATTTCTTATTTTTTTATAATAATTTAAATATATATCTGTAGTTGGTGTATTTTAGTCATCTGTTAAGAATTGGAACCGTCCTTTTTAAAACCTCAAAGGTATTTTTAGAAAAAATATTATAGTTTTAATTTCACCTAAACTAATTTTTATTATTCTTTATCATATTTTTATTAATTTTGTTCCAATTCTCCATCATTTTAATCAAACTACAATTTAACGAATATGATCTTATTATTTAACTCCTTTTCTAATAGAATATCTTGTTTTAACAATGATATCCCCTCTATCCTATTTATTTAATCTTAATATTTCAATATACATAAATTATAATTAAAATAAGTTTAAATAGATTGTTATATTATTATTTTTATATAAAAATTCAAAAGCGAGATTACTGTTGGCATCAAGGAGGGATGTTATATGGATTTTGGCACTACTAAGTACATCATATACGCTGAACTTGTTGCAGATGGATACGTGGAAAAAAATGATATAATAGGTGCGATATTTGGGCAAACTGAGGGATTACTAGGGGGTGATTTAGATTTAAGGGATCTCCAGAAGAGTGGGAGGATTGGGCGGATAGATGTTGAAGTTACCAACAACAGCAACGGGAAATCCTATGCAAAGATAACCTTGCCATCTAGTTTAGATAGGATTGAGACAGCGATTATTGCTGCGACGTTGGAAACTATTGACAGGGTAGGACCTTGTTCAGCCAAGGTAGAAGTGAAAGATATAAGGGATATTCGTCTTGAAAAACGTAAGTATATTACAAATAGGGCGAAGGAACTTTTGGAAACCCTTATGGATAGTATGACAGATATCCATGATATATCAGAGGAGATCAGGGAGCATATTAGAACTAGAGAGATAGTTGAATACGGTGAAGAGAAGTTACCTGCAGGTCCAAATATAGATAGTTCAGATAGTATAATAGTGGTAGAGGGAAGGGCAGATGTTTTAAATCTCCTAAGATGTGGGATCAAGAACGTAATAGCAGTTGGAGGTATCTCCATACCTAAGACTATTGTAGAACTGTCCAAAAAGAAAATTACCACCATATTTATCGATGGAGATAGAGGAGGAGAACTTATACTGAAGGAATCCCTTCAGAGGTGTGATATAGACTACATTGCGAGGGCTCCCAAAGGTAAGGAGGTAGAGGAACTCTCTAAGAAAGAGGTATTAAAGTATTTAAGGCTAAGGGTACCAGTAGAGCAGTATTTACAACAGGTAAATAGATGTAACGACCTCAGTAGAAGTGTAGTAGAGACATCTAAGGAGGAGGAAATTACTAGTACAGACTTTAACTCGAAGGAGGAGTGCCCTAAGGAGGATAGTAATAACAAGGAAACACTTACTTACGAGGTACTAAAGAGTGAAAATTATGAGTTAAAATTGGAGTATATTAGATCATCAATTGAAAACATTAAAGGAACTAACAAGATAAAGTTGATATCTCCAAACTTTGAAAAGGTACTGTCTATGGAAGAGTTATCAGAGGATTTACTTACTGATGTTTATTTTATTATCACAGACACTCCAATAACCCAGCAATTGATAGATAGATTTTTTAACAATGTCAACTCTAACTTAGTTATAATTGGAAGGGAAACACATATAACTAAAAAACCGCCTAATTTAAAGATCTTGAAGTATGAGGATGTGATGTAGTTAAAAATAATATTTCCCGTTGGACATCTTGGATCATTGAAAAATAATTTTTAAGGTTAAGTATTCTTTAATAATTATTATAAAAGTTATAATTATTATAAAATCTTAGAAAAGGATAGGTGAAAAGGAAGCAAAACTCTATTGGCCCTTAAAGGTGTTTATTTTCTACACAGTCCTATAGATGGAAGTCTCTTAAAGATGAAAATTCATACCTTAAAGTATTAAAGATAGTTCAGAAAAATGTAAATATAGAAAATTTTTTATTCTCTATTTTATCATTGTCCATTATTTCATTGTTTTTTATTTTTATTATCATTTTTATTATTCCTTTAATAAAGAATTAAGAAATATATAATTAAAATTACGATTAATAAGTAGGATTGGCTTAATAGGAAACTACTAATAGATGAGATAAACATTAAACTGATAAAAACCCTCTTCTCTTTTTAGGTGATTGTATGCACAAAGATGAACTTATTCAATTACATCAACTTTTAGTATATATGAGAAAGATATTGAAAAAGAAATTTGGAGATTCTATCGATATGTATTTTACATCCTATGATAATCTAAAAATATACCCTCATCATATACATAGGACTAAATCTGAACATACTTATGCCATATTTCTACTGGCAAGTGGTATAGCAAAGGTATTATCGGAGTATGGGAACGTCCCAAGGAGTGTAGCCAGTAGACTAAAAAGTACAGGGGAGAGAATAGAGAGGGAACTTGTAAGGCAGAGAAGAATAGACAATAAATTTAAAAAGAATATAATATAGGGATTATTATGGAGAAGAAGATCACATTAATTGGAAGTAGATTGGCGAAGACTGGGAATGAATTCATCTACTGTGGAATGTTAAAGGAGTGTGAGAGTTGTAAGTTTAAAAAAATCTGTCATGAGGGCATGATTGTAGGGAGGAGATACAGGATCCTCAGTGTCAGATCTGCAGATCATCCCTGTAAGATCCATGAATGTGGAGTTAAGGTTGTAGAAATTGAAGTATCTCAGGAGATACCTATGTTAATAGAATCGAGAAAGGCGTTAGAGGGTTTAACCCTATCTAATGGTACAAAGTGCAACAATATATTTTGTGAAAACTATCCACTATGTAATCCAGAGGGACTGTCTGAGAAGTTTAAAATAGTAAAGGTATTTAAAAATAAGGTGTCCTGTCCTAAAGGACACTCCCTGAGGAAGGTATTAGTATCTCCAGTAGATTGAAAAATTTTTATAAAAAAAGAGTAAAATATAAACTGCTCAGCTGTCCCCGATGTCATCACCGATCAGTGAAGTCGGCACTCATCATTGCAGTGTAATATTACAATGTTGAAAGATTAATATTTAATATTTTTTATCATTAATAATAATATTTTTTATCACTTATACGGTGATACTGTGGCAGTAAAGATAGCAGAGATAACCTGTGGTCCTGAATACAGTGGAGTTCAGGCTGAAATTGAAAAGGCTGCAAGGGAAGTTGGAGGAGAGATAGTATTCCCTGAAGTAGATTTAGACTATATAGATAAGGTTAATGAAGAGTTAGGTTTTGAGGTAGCCTCTGCAAATTTAAAACTTATGTTTGCAAGGGCTATGTCCATAATAGAGGGAAACAGTGATGCAGATGCAGTATTTATAGCCACATGCTTCAGATGTGCAGAGGGTGCTCTCGTTAGAAACGAGGTTAGAAGACTTATTCAGGAGTACACAGATCTACCTGTTGTTATGTACTCCTTTACAGAGAGAACTAAGGCATCGGAGTTATTGACAAGGATGGAAGCCCTAGTAACTATAGTGGAGAGAAAGGCACTACTAGTTAGAAAGAGACAGGAAGGTATAAGTCTAGGTATAGACAGTGGATCTACAACTACAAAGGCTGTAGTAATGGTAGATAACAAGGTTGTTGGAAAGGGATGGGTTTATACTAGAGACGTTATAGAGTCTGCAAAGGAGGCTGTAAATGAGGCCCTGAAGGAGGCAGGATTAAAGATGGAGGATATTGAAACCATTGGAACTACTGGATATGGAAGACATACCATTGGAGAGTACTTTAAAGCAGATCTCATACAGGAGGAACTTACTGTAAACTCCAAAGGTGCCGCCTTTTTGGCAGATAAACAGGAAGGTGAGGCGACAGTTATTGATATTGGAGGTATGGACAACAAGGCTATCTCCCTTAACAACGCCATACCAGACAGTTTTACTATGGGAGGTATCTGTGCTGGTGCCAGTGGAAGGTTCTTCGAGATCACTGCAAGGAGGTTAGGTGTGTCTATCCAGGAGTTGGGAGAGATGGCTGCAGAGGGAGACTGGAGAAAGGTGAGGATGAACAGTTACTGTATAGTATTCGGTATTCAGGATCTTGTTACAGCCTTGGCAGAGGGTGCCGATCCAAAAGATGTAGCAGCTGCAGCGGCCCATTCAGTTGCAGAGCAGATATACGAGCAACAACTACAGGAGGTAGATGTAAGAGATCCTGTAATACTTGTAGGTGGTAGTAGTCTCTTAAAGGGTATGGTGTTGGCGTTGGAGGAGATACTTGGTAGGAAGATAGTGGTACCACCTTATTCACAACATATTGGAGCAGTAGGTGCGGCACTTCTCTCCTCTGGGTATAAGTACTTCAAGGAGTAAGGTATTTTATATCTCATTAAAAATTCAATGTTATTTCTCTACCTGTTCCGAGCATTGGAAAATTAGATGGAATATCTGCCATTTTTATTTTTTAGAAGATTTTACTTTTTTTATTTTTTAAAATTATATTTATTATTTATAATTTTTATTTTAAAAATTATTTAAAATGTCATATAAAATGGACTATCTGATATTATTATTAATTCTTAACTATTTTTATAATTATTATTCTAGCTTATAATTTAAGACTTAGTGTACTTTTCAGTGAGCACCTCTTTTATCTTCCTTGCAGTTGTCTTACCTACACCTTCCACCTTCATAAGTTCTTCCTCAGGTGCATTAACTATATTCTCTATGGTACCAAAACTTAGAAGTAGATTCTCTGCAGTGACAGGCCCAACATCTGGGAAACTCTCAACTATAAACCTCTGTCTCTCCCTTAGAGACATAGGCTTCTTTCCAGTTCTAATCTCTACAGGTCTCTTATTTTTAATTTGTTCCCTCTCTGCCAACTTTAACAGTATATCTGCAGTCTCCTCTGGATCCTTGGTGAAGATTATAGGGATGTGGTAATCTAACACTATAGAGAGTATAGCACCCTTTATTGCATTCTCTTCGAGTCTCTCGAACCTATCTCCCTCGATAATTAGAATAGGTTTCTCGTAGTTCTTCAACTCCTTCAACTGTTTGAAGAGTCTCTTGTCTATTATGGAGTTTTCGAAGTCTTCAGACGTCTTTCTCTCTACAACTACCCTATCACTGAGTATATAGTCTCCAAACTCCAAATTTTTAAACTCCAACTCTGCCCTCTCAAATAGAAGTTTTCCTATATTCCTCTCCCTGTGGTCTATCACTATCTTAGGTTTTTTCTCTCTATCCTTCTCCTCACTTTCATCTTTCTTCTCTAACTTAGAAGGGATCTCTCTTTTATCTACTACTCCAATATCGCCCTCTATATAGACATCTAAAGGTCCTCTACACCCCTCTACTCTTCTCTCCTTCAACTTCTTATTTAACGTCTTCACCATCTCCCTTAGTATCCTCTTCATATTCCTCTCCTTCTGTATCGCAGACCAGTAGTACGCCTCATCCCTGCTATTCTCAGTTATAAGGATAATACATTCTCCCCCCTCACCTCTGGAGGCTCTCCCTTTCCTCTGGATAAACCTAATCTCAGAGGGCACCGGTTCGTAGAATATTACGTAATTAACACTTGTTATATCTATACCCTCCTCTGATACACTTGTAGATACCAATACGTTTATACTATCGTCCCCCTTAAACCTCTCCAAGGTTCTTATCTGCTCCTTCTGGGACATCCCTTTACCTCCCCTGTTAGACTGGCCCATAAAGGGCAGTGCTCCGATGTTGTTCTCCCTAAGGAGATTAACGATCTTCTCTACAGTGTCCCTGTACTGGGCAAATAGGATGATCTTCTCCTTTTTATTTTTACTTAGGATATTCTTTACTATCTTGAGGAGTTTATCCAACTTTGGATGATCTACATCCAATGTTCTCAACTTGTATACTGCCTTCAGTACCTTACTGTCCCTAACGATCTCTTTGGCAGATTTTGTATTTTGACTACCTAACTTCTCGAAGTAGTTTAGGAACGCATCCTTTCCCTGGCACTCCAAAATCTCTACTGCGTAATCCAATTTTATAGCCTCAGATACCACCCTTATCAACTCGTACTTAGAACTGCCCTCTATCTCCATCACTCTCCTCTGTAGGGATAGAAGTTCAGATCTATTTACCACTGTAGAGGGAATTATTTTACAGTCTCTAAGTATCCTCAACCTCTCCTTTAGAGCCTCTCTAACTAACTTTATACATTCCTGGTACTCCTTAGGTAGTTTTACCTTTACAGTCCTTATTTTCACAGTTTTAACGTACTTCTTTACATCGGGATCCTCATGGGTTCTTATCTCCACATGTTCAATTCCAAGGTTCTCACACACCTCAAATACCTTATCTATATCAGACCCTGGAGATGCAGTTAATCCAAGAACTCTAACCTTCCCCTTAAATGCAGAGGCTACAAATGTATAGGAGTGATTACCTGTTGTATGATGTGCCTCATCTGCTATAAGGAGGACAAATTCATCAAGGGGCACCCTCCCTGCCACGATGTCGTTTTCAACGATCTGAGGAGTCGCAACGAATACCTTACCTGTTTTCCAGAGTTTTTTCCTCTTTTCAGGAGGTATCTTTCCAGTTAAAACTACTATATCCTTCTCAGGAATGTTTAAGAAATTCTTTAGACTGTTGTAGTGTTGTTCTACCAAGGGACGAGAGGGGGCTATAATTAGAACCTTTCCATCTCTTTTAGACAGTACTCCTGCAATTGTTAATGTAGCAATAACTGTTTTTCCAAGACCTGTACCTAAGACACAGAGGGTATTCTTCTCCAGGGCTTTTGCTACGATCAACTCCTGATAAGTTCTCGCCTCTACAGTGTTAGGTTTTATTAGAGGGTGATCTACGTACATAGGGTTCACCTTAAAATTATATTATCAAAATTAATTTGTGAAAATGAATATAAAATGAAGTACCTTAGATTTAAAAAATAAAATAGTAAGGATTAAAAAAATTTAATTAAAAAAACTTAGTTCCCATCCAAGTAGTGATTAAAAGAACAGTAAAAATGATAATTATTATAATAAAAATCATGATTAAAATAATCGGTATAAAACTATATAAAGACTATTATTAAATATCCTAGGATCTTTCTGATCACCTAGATAAGAAATCATGTTCTGATATCCACTATATTAAAAGATATTCAGGGGATCATTTTAAAATTTTTGTATCTGGAATAATAGAGGTTTTCTGTTTTTTAAACATTTTTTATTTTAATTTTTTATTTTAAAATCTTTTCTTATTTTTTATTTTTTTATATCTTATTATTTTTATAATTCTTATTATTCTCTAAACTATCCTTTTGATGGGAACCAGGGTTTAAAAAATAATTTTAAAGAATTATAAAAATATTAAAAAAGTATTTCTTTAATTTAAAATTTTAATTAATGATTTCTGCCATATAAAACCTTAATCTTACTTAATAACCCCCGTCTATAATATCCTCTACTACTATAACACAGGATGAAGGCTAAAGGGAGAAGAAATAGTTTTTATACCAACCTCCCTTAACATAACATTAATAAAAATAAGAATATAAAAACGTTTATTTAATCGATTCAATCTCTTTATTTTTAATTGATTCAATCTCTTTATCTTTCATCGATCCAATTTCTCTATCTACTATAAATAGACCGCGCCCTTCTAATCCTACCATATTTATTTTGTCTAATATAGATTTAAACAGTTTTTCTTCTTCACGTTGCTCTTCAACAAACCACTGTAAAAAGTTAAAAGTTCCAAAATCTTTTTCCGATAAAGAAAGTTCTACAAGCTCATGGATACGAGATGTTACTAATTTTTCATGTTTATAAGCAGTTTCAAAAACATGTTTTAAGTCTTTATATTCTGATTTCGGTTTTTCAATAGCATCAATAATTGGCAATGCACCAATGTCTTGAATATAATCAAATAATTTTTGCATATGTTCCATTTCTTCTGCTGCATGATTTCTTAAAAATTTAGCAGATCCTTCAAATCCTTCATGATTGCACCATGCACTCATTTGCAAATATAAATTAGCAGAATAAAACTCATTCATCATTTGCTCATTTAACTTTTTTAGTAACTTTTCACTTATCATTTTTTCACCTTTATTTTTTATTAAAGGGCAATAATTGACCTTAAAAACATTATTTCTTATTTTAAAATAAAGTTGTATCTTCTCCCATATAAACCTTCCTATCTCGAACCTATGATAAGGGCACTTCTATACAAAGATCTGCGACTTGATAATCTTCCCTATTTTAGTCCACACAAGTATAAAATCAATTAAATAAAATAAATAAAGAAAATCCACAAGAAAAACACAATAAAACCAAATAAAACCCCTAATTAATCCAGATCCCAATAGATTATTAAATCTAAATTTATAAAACAATCATAACCCATCACCGATATGGGATTACTTATTTACTTCTATTTAAAAAATTAAAATTATAAAACTCTAGTTCCCATTAAAGTGGTAATTAAAAGAATAATAAAAAGATAATTATTATAATTAAAAATCATAACTAAAATAATCAATTAAAAATATTAGATATTCTAAGATCTTTCCGAACCCTTAGGTAAGATAGGAGATCTTATTCTAAATCCCTGTATTAAAAGATATACAGAGGATCATTCTCCTCCAATCTTCTTTTTAAAATGTTATATCTGAGATTATAAAAGTTTTTTGTTTTTTACCCCTTTTCTTTATTTTTTTATTTTTATTATTTTTATAATTATTTTTATTATTCTTTAAACTACTCTTTTGATGGGAATTAGGGTTTATTATAATAAGAATAATAAAAATCTTAATGAGGAATAACAATAAAATAATTCTGAAGGGATAGAGATAAAAAGTAAAATTAATATTGGATACAGGATAGACAGGTAAAATTCCTTTTTAATTTTTTTAGTTTTTATGATCTTTAATTTTTTATACTACCATTTTGATGGGAAGTAGGCATTTATAATTATTATTTTTTATCAGGATTTTTTGATGGGAAATAGGGTATTATAAAATAAAATATAAATAAAGAGTAAATACAGTAGATAAAAATAATAGGGATTCTTCTCTCTAGATTGCATTTGGACTAGGGAGCCAGAAAACATCTGTTATATCCTTTATTCTTAAAAGTTCTTCTTAAGAGTTTTTTATCTTATATTTTTTACTATCGTTCCCATCAGTAGTGATTAAAAGAATAATGAAAATGATAATTATTATAATAAAAATCATAATTAAAATAATCAGTATAAAATCATATAAAAATTATTAAACATTCTAGGATCTTTCTAATCACTTAGTTAAGATAGAAAACCTTACTCTGATATCCAATTATATTGGAGGGCATACAGAGGATCATCAATCTTCTTTTTAAAATATTTTATATCGGAGATAATAGAAGTTTTCTATTTTTTAAACATTTTTTTATTTTTATAATTATTCTTATTATTCTTTAAACTATCCTTTTGATGGGAACTAAGGTTAATAATAGGGTATTTTTCCCCATTTCCCAAATCGTTGTTAATTCAATATCTCATTTTATAAACTTACCTACCTAACTGGGCATGGGCTCTCGCTAAGTGTCCAGATGCAAGGGCTCCAAGGAGAGACAACTCTCCAGCCAAAACTGCCCCTCCAACGATCTCTGCAAATTTAAGAGCCTTGCCACTACCGTAACATCCCAACATCTCTAAGCACTCCCTCTGTGTCTCCACCCTTGTACCTCCCCCTACTGTCCCCAAGGGCACATCTGGTAGAGTAACAGAGAAGTACAACCCATCCTCCTCAGATTCTGCAACAGTTATACCTATACTTCCCTCTACAATGTGAGCCTCATCCTGCCCAGTTGCTAGGAATAGAGCACCTATTATGTTGGCGTAGTGGGCGTTGAACCCCATAGAGTTAGAAACTGCCGAACCTATGAGATTTTTATATAAATTAACCTGCTCTATAGCCTTTGAGGTGGTTTTTAGATACTTCCTTACCTCCTCCTCCTTTAAAAACACCTCTGCAACTATGGTTTTACCTCTCCCCTCTACCATATTTACTCCACTAGGTTTCTTATCTGTACAAAAATTACCACTTAGTGCCACAGTGTGCACCTTTATACCTCCATTTTCCTCTTTAGCAACCTCCTCCTCGATGAATTTACATGCCTTTTCCGTAGCAATCGTCACCATATTCATTCCCATAGCGTCCCCAGTAGTGTAGGTAAATCTTGGATATACGTACCTCCCAACTATTACTATGGGATGAATAGATATCAACTTACCATATCTAGTTGTACCCTCTGCAACCTCCTTTATCCTATGGAAGTTCTCCAATATCCAGTTCTTCAACTTTATTGCCTCAACTACAGAGGATGTTTTAAATACTGGTGCCCTTGTCATCTTATCATCTATTACCCTAACTGTACATCCACCACATTTATTTATAACACTGCAACCTCTATTAACCGATGCTACAAGGGCGCCCTCTGTTGTAGATAGAGGTATGTAAAACTCTCCCTTGGCGTACTCTCCATTAATTTTCAACGGTCCTGCAAAACCTAAGGGAATCTGGATGGCACCTATCATATTTTCGATGTTCTTCTTTATAGCCTCTTTCTCATCTATAGAGTATCTTCCAACATGCTCTAACTTCACTCCCGTTACTTCTTCAATATACCTCCTCCTAACCTCTACTGCATCCTTTGGGCCCATCATATCTTCAAGTTGATAGGGTTTAATCTCCCCTCTTTTTAACTTCTCCACAATCTCCTCGATATTTTTATTGTCCATATTTTCCCCTTTTTTACTATTTAATCTAAATTAACGTATCATTGAGAATTTAATAATAAAAATAATTATTATTATAATATAAAACAATAATATAAAATCCTAGTTCCCATCAAAGTGATAATGTAAAAAATAATAATAAAATTATAAAATAAGAATAAAAACTAAAAAAATTAAAAAGAAATCTTACTTGCTTATCCAGTATCTAATATAGGAGGAAAAGGTTATTTAACTTTTTTATCTCTATCCCTTCAGAATTATTTTATTATTCCTCTTAAAACTTTTATTATTTTTATTATAATAATTATTATTCTTCTAAATTACAATCTTGATGGGAACTGAGGTTAATATAAAAATAATAAAAAATACGTTAAAACACTTGATAAAAATTATAATACCGATAAATAAAAAGGTATATTCAGACTACAATCTACAGGTGATTATATTTATAGGATTCCTAGATAGCATCATATGGCCATTTTTTATCTTCTTCCCATAACTTACAACAACATTTACAACCTCAATATTGTACCTATCTATGTCCTCGAAGTAGTTCAGAATTCTAGCAGTGTTTTCAAGGACTATTGTATTTATCACTATAACCTCTGTATTCTTTTCTGTAAGTATATCCAAAATTTTATATATATTCTTTGTACCTCCTACAAAGGCTTTATTAAAATCCAAGGATTCTAAAACCTCCTCTCCCTTTCCCTTTATCACTTTACAGTTTTTTATATCAAAGAGTTCCAAATTTCTTTTAGTAGTTAATATTGCATCTTCAGAGTAGTCTATAGCGTAAACAAACTTACACTTCCTACCTATCTCCACAGTCATACCTCCACTACCACATCCAATATCTACCACAACATCATCAGGCTCCAACTGTAATTTACCTATACTTATGGCTCTTATCTCCTCCTTAGTTATTGGAACTCCCTCCATTCTAAAAAAATCCTCGTCTCTGATCATCTTTACACCTTCCTATATATATTGCAAAAATTATAAATAGTGATTTTCCAATAGGTTATCCTATCACTTTGATAATTATAAATTTATAATTATCATACATCATGATTATAAGGTGATCCTTCAATGGCAGATAAATTAACTGATATACCTGGAGTTGGTCCCTCAATTGCAGAGAAACTTATTGAGGCTGGATACACTGATTTTATGAAAATAGCAACTGCCTCAATTGGCGAACTTGCCGAGATCGATGGTATAAGTGAGAAGGTAGCGGCTAAGATAATTGCCCATGCGAGGGAGTTGTGTGATCTTGGGTTTAAAAGTGGTACAGATCTTTTGAAGCAGAGGAAAACTGTATGGAAACTATCTACAGGTAGTAAGGAGTTAGATAGGATACTCAACGGGGGATTGGAGAGTCAATCTACTATAGAGTTTGCAGGGATGTTCGGAAGTGGTAAAACCCAGATTATGCATCAGGCATGTGTAAATCTCCAGTGTGACGATATGATAATTGCAGATAAGGAGGCGTTGGATGAAGGTGAGTTGGAGGATAGAAAGGCTGTGTATATAGATACTGAAGGTACCTTTAGGCCTGAGAGGATCATGCAGATGGCGGAAGCCCTGGGAATAGATGGCCAGAAGGTTCTTGACAACGTCTTTGTTGCAAGGGCTTACAACTCAGATATGCAGATGCTCTACGCAGAGAAGATAGAGGAACTTATTAGATCGGGAAATAATATAAAATTGATCATCGTGGACTCCCTTACAAGCACCTTCAGGAACGAGTATACAGGGATGGGAAAACTTGCAGAGAGGCAACAGAAACTTGGTAGGCATATGGCAACCTTAAATAAGTTGGCCGATCTCTACAACTGTGTAGTACTTGTAACTAACCAGGTTGCATCAAGATTAGACGCCTTCTTTGGACCTGCAGAGCAACCTATAGGTGGACACATCGTAGGCCATGCTGCAACCTTTAGGTTCTTCCTTAGGAAGGGTAAGGGAGACAAGAGGATAGCCAAGTTGTACGACTCTCCACATCTCCCAGATTCCGAGGCTATATTCAGGATAACTGAGAAGGGAATTCATGATTAAGGAGTGTATATTTAAGTATATTGGCTATTAAGGTAGAGTTTTGCTAATTTTTTTATATTTTTTTTAATAATATATTTTTACAATATTTTTTTATTAACAATAAATACGACAATCATTCTGAACAGAACTTTTTAAATTAATAACAACTATCGAGGATCTTAAATAAAAAAGTAAATAATTATAAAAAGAATACCCTAATTCCCATCAAAAGAATAATTTAAAGAATAAATAGAAATAATTATAAAGATAATAAAATAAAGAAAATGTTTAAAAAACAGAAAACTCCTATCATCCTAGATACAAACTAATTTTAAAATAAATATTGAAGGAGAATGATTCTCTAAATATCTTTTAATATAGGGATTCAGAATGAGATATTCTATCTTACCTAAGGGTTCGGAAAGATCCTAGAATGTTTAATAGTTTTTATATAGTTTTATACTGATTATTTTAATCATGATTTTTAATTATAATAATTATCATTTTCACTGTTCTTTTAATTACTACTGATGGAAACTAAGGTAAAAAGAATAATTAAAATTATAAAAAATAATATTGAAACTGTTAATATCCAATAAAAACAAAATAGGGGCAAAAAAGCAAAAAATATACCCTTGTCCTCGAGTTTGCACTGAGTACTGGAGAAAACAGGGCAGAGTTTCTGTTAAACCTTCTTCTTAGAAGTTTTTCCTCTCTTTTTTATTATTAATCTTTTATCCCAATTTTTTGGTTATTATTATTTTTTATTAATAAATTTTTAAAAGTTATGTTTTTGACTATAATTATTAGAAAAATAATAAAAGGGTAAGGGGTAGAAACTTAGTATCTCGAAGTAGCAAGAGGGTATTTATTTTTATTTAATGAGAAAATTAAGATATTAATCAAGAACATAGGATTTTATTACTTTAAAAACCAGAAAATACTTTAACAAGGGATTAAAATATGAAACTCTCAGATGATAAAATAAAATATATCTGTCTAATAACCGTCTTATTTGGCATTTTATCTTTAAACTTCTACAACTTTGAACCTAAGGAGAAGAAAATAAGGGATATAGAAGAGGGAGATTACGTTAAGATAAAGGGGTATATTCAGAGTATGAAGGTGATAAGAGATTGGTGTGGAAAGATCCAGGATATTAAGTATATAAAAATTGGGGATAATACAGGAGGCGATCTAAGAATATACCCTTCAAAAGATATTGAAAAGGATCTTATAGAATACATATACAGTTATACTCCAAGTATAAAGGAGGGGGACCTTATAGAGGTTGTGGGAACTGTAGAAGTATTCAACGGCATCTACCTTATACACCTTAAGGATCTAAAAAATTTTAAACTGTTAGAGAAGAGAAACTTTAAGAGGGATATATTCCTTTCTCCTACACCTACAGGGATATACGCATCGAAGTATGGAAAAATATACCATACCTCTAACAAGTGTCCCTATGGGAAGAAAATAAAGGAAGATAACAGGATATACTTCTACAGTGAGGAGGATGCTCAAGATCTTGGTTATAGAAAATGTAAATGGTGTGCCTCTAAGGATGATTAACTTTTATATAGTTCCCTAACTCTTTTATCTGAATTCATAACTTTTTCTTTTAGTTTTTCTCTATACTTTTCCAACTTCTTGGCTAACTCCTCATCGGAGAGTGCTAAGATCTCAAGGGCTAAAAGTGCGGCGTTATCTCCTCTGTCGATTCCTACAGTTGCAGTTGGTATACCAGGAGGCATTTGGACACAACTTAATAGGGCATCCATTCCATCTAACTTACTCTCTACAGGCACCGCTATCACAGGTTTTGTTGTTAAGGAGGCTACAACTCCTGGGAGATGGGCTGCAAGCCCTGCAATCGCTATAAATACCTTGGCTTTACTATTTTTTACTATCTCCTCGACGAGATCTGGAGTTCTATGGGCAGAGGCAACTCTTACCTCAAATTCTACTCCAAATTCTTTTAGAATAGGTATTCCCTTTTCAGCTATCTTTAAGTCACTTTCACTACCCATTATTATACATATCATGGTCCCACTCTCAGTCATTAGTTATGTAAGAAATGTTTATAAATAATATATTTATAAAATGTTATTTATACCTTTTGACAAAAGTAAAAGGGGATATATTGAAAGAGAGAACCTTTGTAATGATAAAACCTGATGCTGTAAAAAGGAAGTTAATGGGGAGAATTATTCAGCGCTTTGAAGATAAAGGGCTGGAAATAGTGAAGATGAGGATGTTGAAGATGTCAAGGGAGTTGGCAGAGAAACTATATGAAGAACATCGAAATAAGGACTTTTTTAAGGAGTTAGTTGATTTTATTACTTCAGATAGGGTTGTTGTAATGGTAATTGAGGGGGAAAAGGCCATATCTGTAGTTAGAAAAATGATAGGAAAAACCAACCCATTGGAGGCAGATATGGGAACTATAAGGGGGGATTTTGGATATTCCACACCAGATAACCTAGTACATGCCTCGGACTCTGAAAAGAGTGCTAAGAGGGAGATCCAGTTGTTTTTTGGAGAGTATTAACTTTTAACTTTGTTATTTTTTAATAGATATTCTTTAATATTTTTGCAAATTTATGTCTATTTTGGATTAATTTTATTTTTTATCGGGATTAATTTAACTATTGTTGTTCATATTATATGAATTACAATTCAAATATAGAAAACTTTATATAGCAATTTGAGATATATTACCCTATGTCAAACTCTATAAATAGGTGATAGATGTGAAGAAAAAGATAGGTGCAATACTAAGCACCTTATTTGTCATATCCATATTACTTACCTTCCAGGCAAGTATAGCAAAAAGTTACAGTGGAGAGGATCTATCTATTAGATCTCAAGGAGTAAAAAATGTCATTGTACTAATTGGAGATGGTATGAGTGTTGGTCAGGTGGAAATAACAAAACTTTGCTATGGACATCTTAATATGGAAGATCTGACCTATGGAGGTTATGAACTTACAGACTCACTAAGTGGTCCAGTTACAGATTCTGCAGCGGCAGGAACCGCTATAGCCACTGGATTTAAGACATACAACGGAATGATCTCTACAGTGAAGGTAGGAGATAAACTTGTAAATGTAAGTACTCTCTTAGAACTGGCAAAGTACAGTGGTAAGGCTACAGGGTTGGTAACTACCACCAGAATAACCCACGCCACTCCAGCGGTATTCGCATCCCATGTGGAAGACAGAGATATGGAAAAAGAGATAGCAAAACAACTAATAAAGGAGAAGGTTAATGTATTATTTGGAGGAGGTAAGAAAAAATTTGACAGCGATACCTTAAAGTTGGCAGAGAAGATGGGTTATAAGGTTGTGTACACAAAGAAGGATTTAGAGAGTGTAGATGGAAACTATGTATTGGGATTGTTCTCTGACAGCCACATGCCTTATGTATTAGACAGAGACGAGGATACTGTAGGATTGCTGGACATGACAAAGAAGGCTATAAAGTTGTTGGAGAAGGATCCAGATGGGTTCTTCCTGATGGTAGAAGGTGGAAGAATAGACCATGCATGTCATGCTAACGACGTTGCATCTGTTGTAGCAGAGACTAAGGAGTTTGACGACGTTGTAGGATACTGTCTCGATTACGCAAGGAAAAATAAAGACACCCTTGTAATAGTTCTCGCAGACCATGAAACTGGTGGGCTGGGAGTAGGAATAGACTATGGAGATCCAATAGATGAGGATAGAATACTCAGTATCAAGGCATCCACTGGAAAGATGGCAAAGGAAATAAAGAATGGAGCAGATCCAAAAGAGGTTATAAAGAAGTATACAGGTATAGATCTAACAGATGAAGAAGTTAAAAAGATCAAAGAAGCCTTAGAAGCCGAGAAATCTGGTAAGAAGTACGCCCTTGGAAATGCTATAGCAGAGATCATCAGTGAGAAAGTAGGAGTGGGGTTTGTATCCCACAAGCATACAGGTAATCCAGTTCCAATATTGGCATACGGTCCTGGAGCGGAATACTTCAGAGGATTTAGACACCATGTAGATACAAGTAAGGAAGTTGCAGATATAATGTTATTTGGTGGAAAGAAGAGAGTAAGTATCAACGGAATAGGAGTTATAAAAGGAGATGCTAATGGAAATTACAGAATAGATTTAGACGATGCTTACATAACACTTAACTACTACGTCGGTAAGATGGCACTGAACGGAGATGAGAGGAGGCTGGACATGGACAATAATGGAATAATTGACTACAAGGATGTTGCCATAATAATGGAGATGGCAGAATCCTAAATTATAAGTTTTTCTTTTTTAATTTTTTGTGGTAGGTAAAAATAATAACTTTTTTAAGTTTATTGTAAAAATTTTTAGAAGTAAAGGGATTTTTATAAAAAGTAATACAGTTGAAGAAAGTAAAAACTAGTTTTTTCCATATTATTAGAGAAAGAGACCACTATTTTAATTTATGATATTCATAAACCTTAGTTCTTATTAAAAAAATAATAATTATTATATAAAAATTATAAAAAAGTTAAAATAAAAAATAATAAAAAAGTCAGTAAAAAAGGAGTTTAATCTATTCTAAGGATTTTCTCTGTACACTACTATGCTCACGTTGTCCTCTGTTTTTTCTAATGCAATATACAACAATTTTTCAACAATTTTCTTCGGATCGCTATAACTATTTACGACCTTTAAAATATCCTCCTTTTTAACGTAGTCATGAAGTCCATCGGAACTTAGAAGAAGTGTATCTCCCTTTTTTATGTCCCAGAGGTAGGTATCTACTATAAAATCCTCTAACCCTAATGCCGAAATAATGATATTTTTCATTGGGTGATACATGGCATCCTTCTCTGAAATAAAACCACTATCTACTAAAACCTGGACATAAGAGTGATCTTTAGTTCTGTGAATTATACTTCCATCTCTAATTAAATACGCCCTACTATCACCACAGTTCGCTACAATACATCTGTCTCCCTTTACTATTGCAGTTGTCAGTGTTGTTCCCATTCCTTCCTTATCTCCGATAGCATTTTCCCTTATCTTACGATGGGCTAAATTGTAGGCTTCTTCCAATATTTCTTTAATCTCTTCAATGGATAGATCCTCTCTGTATCTCTCTGTTATAAAGTTCTCTAGAGTTTCCACTGCCATTTTAGATGCAACCTCTCCTGCGTTATGTCCTCCAATACCATCTGCAACTGCTAAGAGATAGATATCCTTGATCTTCTTAACTAGGATGTAGTCCTCGTTATGTGTCCTGTTGCCCTTATGTGATATACCGTAGGCCTTATCTTCCTCACAGATGATCTCATTACGATTTAGAGGTTTATTATCCATAGTTTTCTCCTCTTATCTTTCTATTTTTCCTTAAAGGTTCTTTCCTCTTCACTTTAAAGATACAGTATTCCCTCCTTAGATCTCACGACAACATTAGGGATGTACTCCTTTGCCACATTTCCCAACTCTACAAGTTCCTCCAAAGTAGGCTCCCTCATTTTTCTGTACTCTTCCTTCCAACAGTGTTCACTGTCAAACTGCTGTAGGGCGTAGAGATTACAACCTTTCACAGTGTTAACAATAGTGTATATGTCTTCTTTATCCATCTTCTCAGGAATATATGTAGTTCTACACTCGATAAAAATACCCTCCTTCTTACAGATCTTTATAAGTTTTTTTACATTATCCTCTATTTTACTACCCTCGTATTGGGCAATATCCCAGTACTTTTCAAAGGCACACTTAACATCTACAGCTAGATAGTCTATAAGGCCCTCCTGAATCAACTCCTTTACAACATCTACATTGGATCCATTGGTATCTAACTTTATTGGGAGATTCTCTTCCCTCTTAACTATCCTACAAAACTCTATTAGAGTCTGGGGCTGTACCGTCGGTTCTCCACCACTTATTACTATAGCCTCTGAAAAGGTTAGATCTATACTTTTATAGACCTTATACGGTGGAATATCCCGAGTGTTCCTCTTCATATGTAAGTAGTTATGGCAGTATCCACATCTCATATTACAACCACTCATAAATACAACAGAGGAGCACCTCTTAGGGTAATCCAATGTGGACAGATCTATTATTCCAAATATTTTCATAGTTATCCCAGAATGAGAGTTAACTGATTTACGACTTTAAAAATTATTTTTTTTCTTATTATTTTTATATTTTTAATTATTAAGATATAATTATCATCTTTATAAGGTGGCTCCTATGGAAATTGTAGTCCTTGTTGATAACATCGCCAGTAAACCCTACATTGCTCAACATGGTTTATCCATAATTGTAAAAACTGAGGACAGGAAAATACTATTTGATACAGGCCAGGACCCTAATACGTTAAAGAGGAATTTAAAGTTAATGGGGGAGGATGACAACTTCGACTGTATAGTTATAAGTCATGGTCATTACGATCATACAGATGGACTGAAGTACTTTATAGAGGGAGGCAAAAGTAGACTTAAAGTACCTATATACATACATCCAGAGGCCTTTGTAGACAGGTATATAGAGGGGAGATATATAGGAATCGATAGAAATCTGAAGAAGTATCTAAAAAAAGAGAATCTAATACTTGTAAACGATAAACCTCACTATGAAAAGGATATGATAGTATCTGGGAAAGTTGAAAGGTTATTTCCTTACGAGATAGATCCGTTTTATATGGTTTTGGAGGATGGAACACGTAAAGTAGACTATGTAAATGATGATATGTTTATAATTGTTGAGGATATTGTATTTACAGGGTGTGCCCATAGTGGTATAATTAACGTTATAGAATACGCCAAGAAGATAAACAAGAATGTTAGGGGAGTTGTAGGAGGTTTCCATCTAATCCATGCCTCAAAAGATTATATAAAGACAGTATATGACTACCTCTCTGCCCACAACTTCGAATTTATAATGCCTCTCCACTGTACAGGCTTATACGCCACAAAGGTTTTGAGTAAATTGAACAACTTTATATATGGACATGTTGGTAAAAAGTTGATGGTATAATTAATTAAAAAAGTTAATATTAGCCCCAATTCCATTAAGATAGTAATTAAAAAAATAATAATTATTATTATGATAAAAATTATAAAAGTTTTAAGAGGAATAATATAAAAGGAATAAAATTCTGATAGACGTAAAAAACAAAATATAACCATTTGGACACTGAAAGAAACAGGTAGGATTACTTTTTAATTTTTTTAGTTTTTATCCTTATTTTTATTTTATTAATATTATTTTACCCTACTTCCCATCAAAAGGATAGTCCAAAAAATAATAAAAATAATTATAAAAAATAATAGATTAATAAAAATAAAAAATAAAGAATAATGTTTAAAAAACAGAAAAATTTAAAAAGAGGATTGAAGGAAAATGATCCTCTAAATATCTTTTAATACAGGGATTCAGAAATAAGATCTCATAATATTATCTAAGGATTCGGAAAGGTCCTAAGGATATTCAATAGTTTTTATATAGATTTTATACTGATTATTTTAATCATGATTTTTATTATAATAATTATCATTTTTCACTGTTCTTTTAATCACTACTTGGTGGGAACTAAGGTATATTATTTTATATTATCACTTTGGTGGGAACTAGGGTTTGATATTATAATTAGAAGTTTATTTTATTATAATTATTTTTCGTTAAAATGTTATATCTCTGGTTAAAATTAAATACCCTAGAACATCTATAGATTTCCAATATTTTTTAAACTACTAATGCCACCCTAAGAGAAGATCTAACAGGATTCTCTATCTCTTCTTCTAATGTTTAGACTTTAACTGGGAGGATGATACTTTGATAGTAAACTGTGATCTACATATACACTCGAGATTTGCAGGGGGGACCTCGAAGAATATGGACATAGAGCATATACTGAAATACGGGAAATTAAAGGGCCTTAATATAATTGGTACTGGAGACTGTCTCCATCCCAAGTATCTTCAGGAGATCCAGGATTATAAAGATAGTAATTTAATTTTAACAGTGGAGATTGAGGATAAAAACCGTGTTCATCACCTTGTATTGCTACCCTCTATATCTAAAGCCTACGAACTTCGGGAGAGGTTGAGGAGATACTCTAACAACATAGATACCGAGGGAAGACCTAAGGTTACCCTTAGAGGAGGGGAACTGTTGGAGATAGTTAAGGAGACTGGAGGGCTTATAGGGCCTGCCCATGCCTTCACTCCTTATACTAGCATTTACAAGTCCTTCGATTCTATATATCAGTGTTATGGGAAGAAACCTGATTTTGTGGAGTTAGGGTTATCTGCAGATACTGATATGGGAGATATGGTCCAGGAACTTAGAGATATACCTTTTCTAAGCAACTCCGATGCCCACTCCTACCATCCCTATAGATTGGGGAGGGAGTTCAACCAATTTGAGGTTAGAAGTATTGGAGATCTTGAGGAGAACTTCGAAGAGATAAAGAGATCTATAAAACATAACAAGATCGTTGCAAACTACGGCTTAGATCCTGCCCTTGGGAAGTACCATCTAACAGCCTGTTCAAAGTGCCATCTAAGGTACCGTATAGAGGATGCTATAAAGTTGAACTACAGATGTCCTGAATGTGGAGGAGTTATAAAAAAAGGAGTCTACGATAGAACCTTAGAGTTGTCCAAGGATAAGAAGGTTATTCATCCTGATTTTAGACCTCCCTACTACAGGATAGTTCCTCTCTCCCAGATAATCTCTCTATCTATTGGGAAAGGTATTGATACTAAGATCGTTGAAAGTTTATGGAGAAAATATGTTGAACTCTTCGGTAACGAGATAAATGTCCTTATTAAGGAGGACATCTCTAACTTGATAAAGGTAAATGAGAAGATAGGTAAAACTATCGAGATGTTTCGAAAGAATAAGATATACTACTATCCTGGAGGGGGAGGAGAGTACGGCAGGATATTAAAAACTCCTCCAAAGATCAGATGGTATAAACCGATGACCACTTTAGATAGTTGGTTAGGTTAAATAATGAAGATAGTAATAAAAATTTAATGACGATAAGATAAAAATAATAAAAAAGAATGGATACAGAATCTCTTAATTTATTACTACGTGAAAATATCTTTAAGTGCCTGTTCCTAATTAATTATTTGCAAAACTCTATTTATAACATTGTTGAAATTAACACACGATCCTTAAGATTTCTCTGTTTTAATTTTATTTAACATTTTTTTATTATTTTTATTTTTATAATAATTATTATTTTAATTTAATTCGAGACTCTCGATGTAGTTGCTATTTAATAATAACCTTAGTTCCCACCAAGTTAGTGATTAAAAGAACAATGAAAATAATAAATATAAAAACCTTAATTCCCATCAAAGTAATGATTTGAATAATAAAAATAAGAATAATAAAAAAAAGACTGAAATTATAATAAAAATTAATAACAGCAACTGTTAGGGAGGATCTGCTCCACTTCCATAGTATCTTAGAGCGTCCCAGAAAGATTATCTTTTATTTTAATTTTAATGTCCTCACTTATACTTTTATTTTTATAATTATTGTTATTCTTATCAGAATTTTTGATGGGAAGTAGAGTTCAGTATAAAAAATCATTAAATACTCTTAGAATCTTCTGAACATTTAGGTAAGATAAGAAATTATATTCTGATATCCTCTATATTAGAAGATGTACAGAGGATCATTCTCTTTCAATCTTCTTTTTTAAATTTTTTCTGCATCTGGGATAATAGAAGTTTTTATTTTAAAATCTTTTCTTTATTATTTTTATTTTATTATTTTTATAATTATTTTTATTATTTTTTAGACTATCCTTTTGATAGGAACTAGGATTAATAATATTAAAGATAAGAAACCTACTCCAACTCTTCAAGAAACTTGGCTATCTTTTGAACCACAACCTTTGCCTCCTCTTCATTCTTTGGATAGATAAGGTTTAACTTAGGTATCCTCCTTCTTCTTATAAGGTACTTTGTAAGTTCATTTGTCCTGGCACAACCTATACATCCAAATGCTATAGGAGCCTCATCCATTATAATGGCAGCATCTGCCTCCTCAATTAAGGGACCTATTAAGGACATTCTCCCCCTAACTCCAGAGGGCACCTCTATTGCTGCATAACGTAATCCCTTCTTGGGATCTTCATCTGTCATGTTCATAGGAGGACTGTCTATCTCTGGAGTTCTAACCTTCTTACCTACAACGTTGTTGAGCATTAAGGGTTTATGGCCAAACCTCTCAACGAGATCTCCAAGTATTAGACTGTTAGGTGGATAGATAAATATCTTCTTCATACTCTCACCTAATAATTTTTATTTAGGGAAGGCTTCCTCAGGTAGGAATTTCATCAACTCTGGTCTCCTTGAAAGGGTCAGTATTTCCTCAAATATTCCTGCAGTGATATCTACTACTCCAATCGCTCCAAGAACCTCTCCATCATCTACTATCGGCACCACTATTACTGGCAGTCCTGCATAGGGTCCCTTTACAGCACTTACCCTCAAGGTCTGTCCCAACTCTATAGCCAACTTTAACACGTATCCCTCGTAGTTGGTATCTACTATTTTACCCTTTTCAACCCTTACACCAGGTTTTTCCTTGGATCTCATAGCAACAGGTACCTTATTTACAAGTAGATGTATTGTATATGCTATAGGTGCAATATCCTTAGCATCTGCATTTTTCAAAACCTCCTTTAACACACTTTCACCTTAATAAGGTATTTATTATATAAAGTATAATACCTATCCTAATATAAAAAACCTGGTGATAAGATGAAGGTGTTGTTAATAGGTGGTGGAGCAAGGGAACATGCCATTGCAGAGGCTCTTAGGAAGAACCCCTCTGTAAAACTCTATACAGTTATGAAGAACAGGAATCCAGGAATATACAGGATCTCGGAAAAGGTATCTCTAAAACCTGAGACAGATGTTGAGGCTATAATGTCCTTTGTAAATGAGGTAAATCCAGATATTGCAGTCATCGGTCCCGAGGCACCTCTAGAGGTAGGAGTGGCAGATGTACTCTGGGATATGGGAGTGCCCACAGTAGGGCCAAAGAAAGATCCTGCACAGATCGAGACAAGTAAGGAGTTTATGAGAGGGCTGATGAAAAAGTACAACATAAAGGGATCTGTAGAGTATGCCTCCTTTGATACCTACGAGGGTGTAGAGGAGTATATAGACAGTTTAAGTGAGAGGGGGATAGATGTAGTTGTAAAACCTGTAGGATTAACTGGAGGTAAAGGGGTAAAGGTTGTAGGGGAGCAACTAAAGGACAACGAGGAGGCAAAGAAGTATGCAAAGGAGATCCTTGAGAAGAATATAGGTGGAGGAAAGGTAGTAATAGAGGAGAAACTTGTAGGGGTAGAATTTACACTCCATGGCTTCGTAGATGGAAAGAATATTGCCTTCACTCCAGCAGTCCAGGATCACCCTCACGCCTACGAGGGAGACGAGGGACCAATTACTGGAGGTATGGGATCCTACTCCTGTCCAGATCACAAGTTGCCATTTTTGAGTGATAGAGATCTGGAGGAGGCTAAGGAGATCATGAGAGATACAGTTGAGGCTATAAGGAAGGAGGTTGGTCCATACCAGGGTATCCTCTACGGCCAGTTTATGCTTACAGTTGAGGGTCCTAAGGTAGTTGAGTACAATGCAAGGTTTGGAGATCCTGAAGCGATGAATATACTACCTCTCCTGAAGAACGACTTCCTAGAGATCTGTGAGGCTATAGTTAACGGTACCTTAGATAAGATAAACTTAGAATTTGAGAGAAAGGCAACTGTATGTAAGTACGTTGCACCAAAGGGATATCCAACAAATCCTGTAAAGGGTGAGGTTATAAAGGTTGATGAGGAGAAGATAAGGGAGACTGGAGCACTTCTCTACTATGCGTCAGTAGATGAGAGAGATGGTAAGTTGTATCTAACAGGTTCAAGGAGTATTGCAGTAGTGGGGGTATCGGAGAATATTGAAGAGTGTGAGAGGATTGTAGAGGAGGCTATAAAGTATATAGAGGGAGAAGTATTCCACAGGAGAGATATAGGTAAGATAGAGTTGATCAAAAAGAGAATTGAGATTATGAGAAAACTGAGGGAAGGGAGTAGAGAATAAACCTTATTAAAATATTATTTATGACAATAATTATTAGGATCTCGATAAAAATAATTATTATAAAAAATAAATAAAGAATTAAAAATGGAAAATCTTAAGAAAACTGTTTAAATCTTAATTAAAGGTTCAGTACAGGTGGAAATTAAAATCTCACTATTACTGTGGAATACCTGGAAACTATAGGGGTGAGTCGAAATTTCTGTTAATTTATCTTTTTAAGAAAATTTTTATCTTTTTTATTCTTTATTATTATCTTTATTATCAGTCCTAATCTTATATATAATAACAAAATATAAAATAAGAAAATAGGACAAAGTAGTTAGGAAGAATTTCCAGTTGGAGGCTAGATAAATCCTCTCCATTGGGACACCTATAATCTGCCCCTTAGGTTAAAGTAAATATAAAACTTAATAACAATAATCTAATTGATCAAAATAAAAAGGAGGGATTACATGAAAAGAATAGACCATGAAAAACTTTTAATGATTCCAGGACCTACCATGGTATCAAGTGAAGTACTGAATGCAATGGCATACCCTATAATAGGCCATAGAACAGAGGAGTTTAGAACACTGTTGGAGGACACTGTAGAGAAGATGAAGAAGGTGTTTATTACCGAGGGAGACGTCTATATTATCACTGGATCTGGTACTGCAGTTATGGATATGGCTATTGCCAACACTGTAGATAAGGGGGATAAAGTACTTACAATATGCAACGGTAACTTTGGAGAGAGATTCTCCAAGATCGCAGAGGTGTATAAGGGAGAGGTTATTAAATTGGAGTATCCATGGGGTAAAGGTGCAAGACCTGAAGATGTAAAGAAGATCTTAGAGGAGAACCCAGATATTAAAGTTGTTACAGTAGTTCATAACGAAACCTCTACAGGTGTAAGGAATCCAATTAAGGAGATTGGAGAGGTAGTTAAGGATTACGACGCCCTCTATATAGTTGATACCATCTCCTCCCTAGGTGGAGACTACGTAGATGTAGATAAGTTCCACATAGATATATGTGTTACAGGTTCCCAGAAGTGTCTAAGTGCTCCTCCAGGGATCTCCGCAATATCCATAAGTGAGAAGGCCTGGGACGTTATAAATAATACAAAGAGTAAATCTTTCTACCTAGATATAAAGGCGTACAGGGATAGGTTCGAGAGTAAGAGGGAATCACCATATACTCCTGCAGTTTCACTGATCTATGCACTAAATAAGGCGTTGGATAGAATACTTGAGGAGGGGCTGGAGAACAGGGTTAAGAGACATGAGAGATTGGCAAAGGCAACAGTTGCAGGTTTGGAAACTATGGGAATAGAACTCTTTGCAGAGGAGTGGGCAAGATCTATAACTGTAACCTCTGCCAGATATCCAGAGGGTATAGAGGATGGAAAGTTTAGAGGGATCCTCTCTAATAAGTATAAGGTAATTATTGCTGGTGGACAGGGACAGGTTAGTGGTAAGATATTCAGGATAGGACATATGGGGGAGGCAAGGGAGATCCATATACTGGGAACCTTGGCTGCCATAGAGATGGCATTTAAGGAGTTAGGTTATAACGCCAGTGGAGGAGTAGAGGCTGCCAAGGATGTACTTGGGATGTAAAATTTAGTAGAAGAAGAGGCACAGGAATAGGTATTTCCTTGTGAGGGGAGTTAAATTTTTATTTTTACACTACTATCTTCTTCTATTTTCTATATTACAGAAAAATTCAATAAAAATAACAAAATAATTACTATAAAGATAAAAAATAACACAAAAAGTTATTCAAAAAAATAAAAAAAGAAGTATAAACAATGATTCTCACTCTTTTTCCTCCACTTCAAAACATTTAGAAAGGTACTTAATTTAGATTTAAGGTATTTTTTCTAACAGGATTGGCTTTTATATTTTCTAACCACAATTTGGATATCTTTTCATATACCTATAAAAGTGGTAATTTTGGAAGTAATAAAAATAATAATATAACTATTATAATAAATTATAAAAAATATATTAAAAAACCCTACCTCCTATCAAAAAATTCTGATAAGATAGCAATAATTATAAAAATAAAAAGTATAAAAGGGAAGGTATAAAATCAGAATAAATAAAAGATAATCTCCTCGGGTGCTCTAAGATACTATGGAAGTGGAGCAGATCCTCCTAACAGTTGCTGTTATTAATTTTAACCTTAGTTTCCATCAGTAGTGATTAAAAGAATAGTAAATCAATATAAAAATCATTAAATATCCTAAGATCTTTCTGAACACATAGGTAAGATAGGAGATCTTACTCTGATATCCGCTATACTAGAAGGTTTACAGAGGATCATTCTCCTTCAATCTTCTTTTTAAAATTTTTTCTACATCTGGGATAATAGAAGTTTCTGTTTTTTAAATATTTTCTTTAATCTTTAATTTTATTATTTTTATAACCAATTTTTATTTTTATTATTCTCTAAATTATCCTTTTGATGGAAACTAGGGTAATTATAATTTTTATTATTCTTATTTTTATTATTTAAACCATCACTTTGATGGGAATTAAGGTATTAAAAATTAATTAAAAAATTTAACAAAAAAGTTAAAAATAGGCTTAATCATCATTTATCAGTATATATTATAGATTCTATAGCCATACTCATCAAATATGGTAGATTTAAACCGAGAATAAAATAATTTACCCATTTTTTCATTTTTTAACAGTTTTAAAGATTTACTTTCGTTTTTCAATCCTAGTTATTTTTATTCTTTAATTACTACTTTGATAGATAATTCTACTCATCCTCGAACTCTACAGTTATATTCTTTATGTTGAACTCCCTACCACCCTCTATCTTCAACGACGACGGACTGCCACATTTTGGACAACTTATAAGAAGATCATCTATAACATCTAATTCTCCCTTATAACCACAGTTGCCACATATTACATAAGGTTTTATAAATTTTACCTCTATCTCTGCCCCTTCGCATATTGTAGATTTAGAAATCACCTCAAAGGCAAACTTCAACTGTTCCACATTTATAAACGTTAACTCTCCAATTTCCAGGTTTATCTTACTTACTCTTTTAACGTTTTTAAAATCGTGATTTTTTACAGTTTCTAATATAGTGTTTAGCATCGAGGTTGCGTAGGATAACTCGTGCATATTTACACCTTTGTTAAGACTATTGGCAATATTAAAAAATGTAATAATCGTAATTGGAAAGATTTGTGAGTATTTTTAATTAGACTTATTATTAAAGTCAATCTTGATTTTTATGGAATTTTTATAAGAATCAGGAAATTAATTACTGTTTTGTTCCAAGTTGGATTAAAATGATAAAATTAAAATAATAATTTTAATTATTTTTATATTATTACTTTTTGGTGATAGAATGAGTATTGTAGTAGGATACTATGGAAATAACGGTGCTGTGATTGGAGGAGATAGAAGGAATATTATATTCAGGGGAGACCCTAAGAAGAGGGAGGAACTGGAGAAGAAACTGTACTCTGGAGAGATTAAGGATGAGGAGGAGTTAAAGAGGATTGCAGAGGAGTTGGGAGTTAAGGTGTATATAGAGGATGAGAGGGTTAAGGTGAAGAAAATAGACAATACTTTGGTAGGGGAGGTTAGATCCATAGGTGCAGATTCCCGTAGGAGAAGGATGTATTTAACGAAGGGGATGTGTGCCATAGTGGATATACTCAACGATGATATTGTAAATAAGTCTATAAAAAAGGGCAGTGGTATCATCATCTTTGGAAATAAACATCTTAAGGAGATGGTTAGTAAAGAACTTAAAAAGTATATGTACGACTTCAACAGGATGAGTATTGAGGAGGTAAAGGAGGTTATTGAGGATATACTGAGGAAATGTTGCGGAGGTCCAACATCCTCCAAGGACTTCGATATCCTATATACAGATAAGAGGGAAAAGGATCTAGAAAAAGTTATTGAAAAGGACTTAGAGGAGTTAAGAAGATACAGGGAAGAGTTGAGACAAAAAATGATAGATTTTGGAAAGGTAATGGCGATAGTGGATAAGATAGAGAACAACGGTGAAGTTGGTGTTATAAAAAATGGGAAACTTGTCCTAAATGAGGATCATTTGGCTATAGATAAAATATGTCCAAATCCAAAGATATTTAAAGAGATTGAAGTTGAGGGGGATTTTGAGGAGGGGGATATAGTAGTGATAGAGAACGGTACCATGAAGGTAAAGGGTAAGGATGCGATACTTAAAACTAATTATATAATATGTAGGAAATAATTAGTTAATTTTACAGGGCTTTCTATAAAAAGTATATTTTGAGGTTATTTCCTGGTATTATACGGAGTACTATTGAGAGGACTAGATTTTTGTTAATATTTACTTTTTAGATTTAATTATTTTAATTTTATTTTTTTTATTATTATTTTTAAATTGTTTAAAGACTTTGTTCCTTATTTTTTAACAGGGAAACATATCCAACAAAGGCTCCAGAAGAGATAGTATCTCCCAATCCCACTGTAGATTTAGGATCCTCTACTAACCTTGTAGGTACCATTGCAATCTTGTAATCTCTATATTCCGGGCTTGTCTTTATATCTTTTACAATTTTTCTAAGGGATTTTCCATATCTATTGTAAGGTATCTTTATACCTTCCTTCAGATCTTCAATTGAGGATATCCCACCTAATTTAGCCTTTGTACTTGCTAAAACTGTGGCTAACTCTAAGGTTTCTTCAAGTTCTTTCTCTTCTAAGAGATTATCTCTCCTACAGAGGTGTAGTAAGTAGTATAGTGTGTGAACCTGTACAACCTCTAAGTTGCTATAACTCTCAAGAAGTGTCTTGCAGGCATAGAGGACATTTTCAATCCTACTCTCTTTTATTAGAGAGTCACTTAGATCTTCGTATCCCATAATCTCCATAATGTTGGCAATCTCAACCTCATCCATCCCTAGGGAATCTACCTTGGGAACTATTTTATCTAATATCATCTTTCTAAGTCTCTCATTCTGGATAGAGGCAAACTCTAAGTGAATCCTTATATCCTTTTTTCTCCTTAATAGATCTATATCCTCCTGGGATTTTTCAATATAGTAGAGACAGTCTTTTCCATCTGAGTATTTCTCCTTTATTCCCTGATACCCTGAAAGGATGGCACAATCTACCATTTCACCAATTTCAGGTAGCTTTTCTTTTAGATCCTCCTTAATCTCTACCCTATAAACATCAAGATCTGAGGCAGCGATGAATCTATTTGCACAGGGTGTTTTTATTTTCTCCCCTCCTAGAAAAAACTCCAAACCTTTTTTATATTCAAAGATACGATTTATCTTTAAGGGATCCTCTTCTCTGTACACCTCTATAGGTTTCCCCAACATGAGTTTTCCATTAACAACTGTAGGATAGAGTAGATTATCACTGTTGTTAAACATTTCGGCCACTTTCTTTGATAATAGAGGCGTGTAGGCTATTATTGTTCTTAAATTTAATACAGATAGTAGATTGGAAATTATTCCTACCTGTCCTCCTATTCTCTCCTCGTCGTACTTTATACTGTCAAACCACCTATTGAGGGTTTCATCTTCAACTATATGTACTTCAACAGGTTTTCCATACTTCATACTGTATATTAATCCTCTTATGAAATCTACAGGGCTTTTTATCTCTTTAGGGAGTTTCTCTGTACTTCTTAATATCTCTTCTATCTGGAACTTATTTATTAATTCCTCTACCTCTTTTCCATCTTTAAAGATCTTTATTGCATCTACATTGACATTGTAGGCTAGGAATACACCGATATTGGAAAAACCTTCTATAAGTCGTAGGATTTTACTGTATTGAATTTCTCTATCTTCCATCTCTTCCACCGATAAATAGATTGGATATTAAATCCCTGATCTCTCTATAAAAAATAAGTTAGAGTAGTCCCTTAGTTATAACCTCTACGCCGTTCTCTGTCAGTAGTACAGTATGTTCAGCCTGACTAACTATTCCCCTCTCTTTCTCTATCAGTACTGGATAGGCGTATATACAACCTGAAACTACTAAATTCCTCAGAGCAGATCTATACTTTACATCCTCCTTCAGTACCCACCTCTCGGAAAATGGTAAATAGGGATATTTCTCCTCTATAAGTTTTAACAACTTCCTTGCAAGGGGTAATCTAAGGGGTCTTGACCTGAGAAACTTAAATATATACCTCTCACTACCATCTACAACCTGTCCAAAGCCCTCTGTAGCGAAGGGCTCTATCGCTACAATATCCCCCACATCTATATACTCCTTAGACTTCTCCCTAACATTTGGAACATTTACCCCAGAGTGTAGTAGATACCTCTCCATCACATGGCCAGAGAGGTTGGATATAGGCTTATACCCATAACTCTCGATAACCTCCTGGATAATTGCACCTATCTCCCCCACCTTCATAGGTGGCACTATCTCCTTAATTGCAGATCTAAGGGCATCCTCCGACGCCCTCTTTAAATCACTGTAACACCCCGAGAGATCTACAGTCACCGCACCATCTGCTATATACCCATCTATATGTACCCCAATATCCAACTTTACAACATCCCCCTCTGAAAACACTTTCTCATCCATATAACATGGAGAGTAGTGAGCAGCAACCTCGTTTATAGAGATGTTGCAGGGAAAGGCAACACCTCCCCCAAGTTCCACTATCCTACTCTCAACGTACTCGGCAACATCTAAAAGTTTCACACCTGGTTTAACAAGTTTTACTGCCTCCTCCATTACCTTAACATGTATCTCTCCAGCCTTCTTTAACTTCTCCAACTTCTCCTCTAAGTTATCCATACTATCCCATTACCTCCTCTTTATCACTATAGTTAATATATCTCCATCCTCGAGAACATGGTTAAGTCCCACCCTCTGCCCTGGATGTTTGGCAGATTTTCCCCAAACCTGGGCGTATCTAAAGTTCTTAACAAAATCCCTGTGAAGTTTATTACATACATCCTCAACTGTAGAGTTCCTCAATAGTACCAAGGGCTCATCTAGATCAGGTTTTTTACCTTGAGGTTTCATATAAACCTTGATAAACCCTAAGGTGTTGTAGATCTTCTCCTTCAACTCCTCCAAGTTTATACCCTTATGTCCAGATATCAACACATGAGGTCTATCCTTCAACTTCTCCTTAATCTTTTTTATAAGTTCCTCATCTGCCAGATCTATCTTGTTAACCACTACAAGGGATGGGATATATACTCTGTTTCCACTTATCACGTCTATAAGTTGATCCACTGTAATATCCTCCCTTATTACAACATCTGCATTGTGGATCTTGTTCTCCTGGAGTACAGCCCTTATAGTCTCCTCGTCTATCTTAGTCAGTGGCACAGTGGCGTTTATAGTAATTCCTCCTCTATCTTTCTTTATTATCTTAACATCTGGAGGTTTCTCATCTAACCTTATACCTACGTTGTAAAGTTCTCTCTCCAGTATAGGTAGATGATCAAGGGTAAAGACATCCACTACCAACAGTATCAGATCTGCACTTCTAACGGCAGAGAGTACCTCACTACCTCTACCCTTTCCACCAGAGGCTCCTGCTATAATCCCTGGAGCATCTAATACTTGTATCTTCGCCCCTTTGTACTCTAAGATACCTGGTACTATGGTTAAAGTTGTAAATGCATAGGCACCTACCTCTGAATTTGCATTGGTAAGTTTATTTAGTAGGGTAGATTTTCCAACTGATGGAAAACCAACAAATGCAACTGTAGCATCTCCAGTCTTCTTAACTGCATAGGAATAACCTGAACTTCCACCCCTTGGCTTATTCTGTAGATCTCTCAACTTAGCAAGTCTCGCCTTCAATATACCTATATGTTTCTGAGTAGCCTTGTTGTACTTCGTCCTCTTAAGTTCCTCCTCTATCCTCCTTATCTCCTCCTCTATTCCCATAAGGATCACCGTTATTACTTTAGAGATAAATTATTCCCTCTTCAGTACCGATTATTTTTTTTAAGAAAATTATTGTTAATATTGATTGTAATTATTAAAAATAAAAATTTAAATAATTCATTAAAAAAGTAGTGTAAAATTTATTAGGTATTCATTATTTTATTATATAATAATTTTATATCATTATTTATTGTTATCCAATCTCTCATCTAAAAACCTTTTAAAATCAACCTTTAATTTCTCCAAGCACCTCTCACCATTTAAAGTATCAAACTTTAGATTTTTTAAAAACTCCTTTCTAAGTTTTAAGATCACTTTAATATCCTCTCCTTTTACAACTCCCTTTTTAATATACTCTCCAACAACCTCCCTGGTTATCTTATCTATCCTATCCCATATCTCTTTTTTAGAGTTATCTTCTTTTCTATTTTTCTCTATTTTAGATTTCTTAGTACCTTTATCGAGAATGGTATCAACTATCTTATTAAAGTCTATATCCCCATTAGTATCCACTACAATATCAGGTCTATCCCATGCGTACTTCTTTCCAGGTTCATCAAATTTATTGTACATCTCTAAAATCAACTCATTTGGAACCTTCTCTCCTCTTCTTGTATTTCTCTCTAATATAACATCCAATGGAGCCCTTAGATAGATGATTATGTAATCCCTATTTCTCTTCCTTGCAATATTTATTAGATCTCTCCTCTTCGAGTTGTAATAGTTTGTATCGTCTACTATTACATAGAACTCCCTTAGGGCGCTATCTATAAGTTGGTACGTTGCATTTTTTATATACTCTTCGTACTCACTCTTCCAGACAGGAAAGCACTCCCTTATAACATCACTTCCTATTACTAGATTATCCACACCTCTACAGTAGAGTTCCTTAGACAGTCTCCTTGCAAAGGTACTCTTCCCCACAGATGGGAGGCCCACAAGTATTATCAGCATAGTTATCACATTAAGATATACATATTAAAAATATTAATAGCAATTAGAATATTAAAAACTCTATTAAGAAAATTTTATATAACCCGATAACATAATACCGTTAAAGATAGGATTAAAGGTGGTAGTATGAAGATATCACCGCTACAGGCAGGGTTATTTGCAGGGTTCTCAGGGGCGATTCTGCAGGGAATTTTTAAGGTTGCTCCTCCTCCAGCCTACGGTTTATGTATTGCATGTCATACAAGGGATTTGATAAACTGGATAATGAACAACATAGTAGATACAACACTGGGAGTAGCTCCAGTATCGGAGTTTTTCCCTGTTTTAACTGTGGTAGGTGTATTTTTAGGGGCGTTGATAGGTGCTGTTATTCATAAAGACTTTAAACTTAGATCCACCAAAAACTTAGGGATTAGCTTCATTCTTGGATTCCTTGTGATAAATTTCGCCCTTTTAATGGGAGGCTGTCCCCTTAGAATGAGTTTAAGAACTAGTTATGGAGATATATTTGGTATAATTGGCCTTCTAGGGTTGTTCATCGGAGTTGTGGTGGGAAGTGAGTTGTATCTAAAAGGGAATCTTAGAGTACCATAGGTGATATCTATGGAGGGATATCTACCTGCTATAGGGACATTTATATTCGGTATCCTAATTGGATACCTTGGGCAGAGATCAGCACTCTGTTTTATCGGGGGAATGAGGGACTTTTATCTAATTAGAGATACATGGCTTATAAAAGGACTCTTGGGATTCCTTGGAGGCTCCTTAATAGGATACCTTATATTTCATGGGTTGGGTATGATTCCATTCTATCCCTGGATCTTGGAGAGGGGCTTAACTGCCATACCAGGGGATGCTGCAGGTAGTGCTGGATTTATGGCGCATTTCTTAGTTACAATAATTGGGGGAATAGGAGTAGGGTTTTTATCTGTTATACAGGGTGGATGTCCTTTTAGAAACTATGTGATGGCAGCTGAGGGAAATAAAAGTGCAATAGCCTACGTCCTTGGATTACTAGTTGGTGCCGTAGTGTTTCACCTACTTGTACTACCAGTTTTAAAGATGTTGTTATAAATATTTTATCGTTATAATAATGGTGATAGGATGGATTTTCTCTCCTCTATTTTTAAAAAGGTTAAAAAGAAAGAAGAGGAAAAGAAGGATCATAGGGGACTGATAATTTTTAAAAGTGTTAAAGAGGCGATAAGGGCGGAGAAAATCTTAAAGGGATACTCTATAAAGGTTGTTGCCCCACCTCCTGAGATCAGAGAAGGGTGTGATCTCGCTTTAGAGTACGAGATGGTGGAGGAGATAGGGATAAAAAGGGAACTGGAGAAAAATAACTTAAAACCTCTAAAGTTTATCCCTCTAAGCGATCCCTCTCTAAAGCCCCTTGAACTTATAAAGGTAAAGGAATTCAATGACGGTTCCATTATGGTAAGATGTGGAAATATGAAGATAACTGTAGATAGAGAGGGAAACATCCTAAACGTATCTGGAGGGGGATGTCCAGATGTACCCTACCTTGCACTGAAGTTGAAGGGAAGAAATATACTGGAGATCCCTGAAGGGGAGGTCCCAAAGGAGTTAGGATATACCTTATGTGCATATACATTGAACAAATCCTTTGAGGAGGCTAGAAGAATAGTTAAAGAGAACATGGGGAGATGTGAAAATGATAGTAGCAGGTACTCTACCGATAGAGGGATTGGATCTTATTAGGGGAGAGGGAAAACTGAAAGGAAATAAAATAGTTATAGGTAATAGGGAGTTTCCCCTATCTATGGGTACTGGAGCACTGATAGGTGCCTCCATTAAAGTTCATGAGTACTTTGGAGAGAAATTACCAGAGGTTATAACTGCAGGAGATATTGGTACAGGAGAGGGGAGTTTAAAGATATATAGACATTTAAGGGATGTTGATGACGATCTATTAGTAATACACTATATAAAACCTAAGATCTCTGAGATAATGAAGATAGACTTTTCTCCAAAGATAGTAGCTGATGCTGGAGGGATGTACGCTGCAAAGGCTGCTGGGATAGGAGATAAATTCCACATCTTTCTACCAGATGTAGGAGAACTTGCCTTTTTGGCAGATGAGAAAGCCTCACATCCCGCTTATGTTAGAGGGTTTATCTCCGAGGTAGACGATAGAGAGGTACCAGAGTTGATAAAGAGAGCCTACAGAAACAGGATGCCAAGGTATATGGTTGTCAAGGGAGAAGTTGATTATATAGTGAAGGAAGGGGATATAATAGAGAGAATAGACAGTCCAAGAATTGAAACTATGGAATGTATTGGAGGTACTGGTGATACACTTACAGGGGTTGTATCTTCCCTTATAAGTTGTGGTTATAGAACAGAGGAGGCTTGTATATTGGGGTGTAAGGTAAACAGATTACTTGGGGAGATTGTGAATCCCACTCCAAGGACGCAGATTGAAGAGTTAATAATTCAAATACCTAAGGCTCTTGAGATGTTAGGTTTATAATTTTTGATTTCTAAAAGAATTTTTAATAAAAATTAACAAAATAATTATTTTTAAGATTTTAGATGTTTTAAAATTTTAAAATCTAAATAAATAAAGTAATTAATAAATAACCATTGGAATAGGGAGATTATGGACGCAGTTATTCTATGTGCTGGAAAAGGTACAAGATTATTGCCGTTAACTGAAAATAGGCCTAAACCTATGCTTCCAGTGGGGGGAAAGCCCATACTAGAATATATCATAAATAAAGTGGAGAATCTTGTAGATAATATATATCTTGTTGTAAAGTATAAGAAGGATATGATTATAGATTACTTCAGGGACCATCCCAAGATAACGTTTGTGGAACAGGGGGCGATAGATGGGACTGGATATGCCCTTTTAAGTGCAAGGAATTACTTAGGGGATGAATTTTTAGTAATAAACGGGGATATTATCTTTGAGGACGATTTAAGTGGTATCTTATCCTATGAGAACGCTATGGGCTTGGTGGAGGTAGAGAATCCCGAAAATTTTGGAGTAGTTCTGTTAGATAGAGAGGGTAACGTAGTGGAGATAGAGGAAAAACCTAAAAATCCAAAATCTAACTTGATAAACGGAGGCGTTTATAAATTTCAGAGTGATGTCCTAGATATACTTGAGGACTTAGAACCCTCAGAGAGGGGGGAGGTGGAACTTACAGATGCTATAAAGGAACTTATTAAGGAGAGGAGGATAAAGGGCGTAAAGTTAAAGGGATATTGGAACGACATCGGTAGGCCCTGGGATCTTTTAGATAGCAATAGACATATCCTAAAAGGTATAAAGAGGGAGATAAAGGGAGATATAGGAAAGAATGTTGTAATTGAAGGAAATGTTATAGTGGAGGAGGGGGCTGTAATAAAGCACAACTCTGTAATCGAAGGTCCTGCTGTTATAAAGTCTGGGGCAGTTGTCGGCCCTTTGGCTTATATCAGGCCCTATACTGTCCTTATGGAGAACACCTTTGTAGGGAACTCCTCTGAGATAAAGAACAGTATTGTAATGAGAGGTACAAAGATACCTCACCTATCCTACGTAGGGGACAGTATAATAGGAGAGAACTGTAATTTCGGTTGCAATACCATAACTGCTAATCTTAGGTTTGACGATAAGCCTGTGAAGGTAAATATTAAGGGCAAGGTTGTTGAGAGTGTTAGAAAACTTGGAGTGATAATGGGAGATAACGTAAAGACGGGAGTCCAAGTATCCTTTATGCCTGGGGTGAAGGTTGGGAGTAACTCCTGGATAGGTCCTAATCTCCTAGTGGATAGGGATGTGGAGCCCAATACTTTTATTTATAAGATAGATGAGAAGAGGGTAAAGAGGTTATAAGGGATAAGAGACTCTCTATCAAAAGTAATTTTTTAAATTTTTAAATTATAAAATAATTAATAATTAAAATAAAAAATATATTTAGTGTTTAGAAAATTTTTTAAGATATAGTTTAAGATTTTTTATTATTTTTTATTTAAATAACAGTATTTGTTCTTCTAATTAATATTTTAATGAAAACTGGAGTTATAACAACTGTTGTGTTATATTTTGCACAAAACCGAAAATTTTATATATAACATACTACTTTTATAATTACTGCTGTGAAGCGGGGTGGGGTAGCCAGGCCGATCCCGCCGGGCTCATAACCCGGAGATCCGAAGTTCAAATCTTCGCCCCGCTACCATTTTTATTTTTTTACCATTCGCTCCCAGCAACTATATACTCCCCATCTGGAGTTAATATTAACCATCTGTCTTATACTTCCACAACAACTCTCCTTTAATATTTTTTCTTTTTTAGTGCAATTTTCAAAAGAAAAATAGGTATCTATTTTTAAATATTATTTTATATTTATAATCGACATATATTGATTTACGAATATATCTCTATAAACCTCACCATTCACAGGAGAAACATACTTAGGATGTTTTACCCTGTCCTTCAATTTTCCAGAGACTATATCCTCGAAAAGTTGGTATACATCTCTATATTTTCTCTCTACGTAGGCACATACTCTACAATCTCTGATAAAATGCTTAGGATACTTCTTTACAAAGTCTTTAACCCTCTTATTGAATACAGGAGGTCCAATTCTAACCTTGACATTTGGAAGTTCCCATACCAAAAACTCCCATGATAGATAACAGGCATCTTCACTGGCATAAACTCCACAGTCCAGTATCTGGAAGTCATTTTCAATTAACAACTTGTTTATACTCCTCTGCAACTTCTCCATCTGAGGGTATATAATATCCTCTACTATACTACTGTCTCTCTCTATCTTCAGAGTAAGTAAGGCTCCTCTATCTCTATTACTTAATCTCTCTATTAGTTTCCTATGATAGTTGTAGAAGTAATCCTTAGAGGGATTCTCTAGGAACTGTCGAGAGTAAAATATAAATCTACAGAAGTTCTCCTCACTGAGGGCAGCCGCCACGTTTCTCTGAAGATCTACAGGATCGTACACTATAAGAGGATGATCAAAATCTGGAAATTTGTAGTCTCTATCTATACCATAGATCTGAAATATCTCATCTAGTACTATCTTCTCCCCAATCCTCCACCTCTGGGCGTTCTTTAAGGTATTGATAAAACTCCCGTAGTGTATAACCAACAACTCACATAGGTATCCGGAGAAACCCTTAGTTTTTAGATCTGAACCGTATATTCCCACTCCCTTTAAGAACTTCTTCAGTAATCTTATATCGTTGTTTAGAGGTTTTGATTTAAGGACATTCTTTACAAATTCGTTGTGGAGAGGAGTTCTATCTACAGCGGAGATTATTCTCTCGTTCCAACCTATCCTATAACATGGTACTATATCTATATCGTACCTCCCTATTCTCCCTGAGACGTAGGGATGTTCGGCGTACTCCACCCAGGAGGTACCTCCTAAGTTCTCTATAGCCCTCCTACCTATATTTAAGATAGTCTCCCTCAACACCTCTCTATCCACATCCCTTTTAAACCTTACAAAGATATCGATATCGTAGTCATTCCTTAGGTGAGTATCTCTGGCTGTAGATCCCACCTGTACTATATCCTCAACTATATCATCTAGTCCCTCTCTTTTGATAATATTGTATAGCTCCTCAATAATTTTCTTAGAGAGTCTTTTCAACTCCTCCTTCTCCTCCTCTTTTGGAACTATATCCTCTAATACTTCCTTCAGTATCCTATTGATATCCTCCATATTTTCCCTAAGGGTGATGTTGTTCCAACCTTCTATCTTTCCTTTTTTTATCTTTAATCTTCTCTATCAACTCCATATATTTCTCTATATCATTAAAATTCTTAGATCTTGAATTTAGGTATCTAAGGGCGTTTTCTAACAACTTTACAGACAGGGATTTGGGAATCATATCGTCGTTATCTGCTATATAACTGGCTATACATGCAGAGAGTAAAAATATAGCAGCACTCTGTTCAGTTTTCAACCTGTGGATATGGTGAGGTTTGACATCTAACTTTTTGTAAAGTTCTAGATAGGGGCAGGTATAATCTTCAGGTACTAATTCCCTATAAACATGGACAAAGAACTGATGAAGTTCCATAAGTTGCTCCTTGTTCATCCTTATCCCGTAAATTTATTGTTATAAACCATTATAAATTTATATAGAGGTATCATATAAACCTTTATCTACCTTATGTATTTAAGACAGTAAAATAATCCCTGATAACAATTCAGAGCCGTTATAAAACCCTCTTTTATCATCTTACATAAATATTTTTTATTTATGATCTCTCTATTATGATTTATATATATAGAAATTATCTTATTCATGTTGACATCTTAGCAGTTTTATTTTTTAACTACACAAAAGTTTTTATACTATACCGCTGTAATTAATGACTATTTTTCCTATATGGAAATATTAAAAAATATATAAAAAAAAGAGATATTAATAAAAGATTAAAAAACAAGGTGAGAGAGTGCCAGGAACAAAACCTGTAGATTTAGGGTCTTTAAAGGAGGGACAGTATATAATGATAGACGGCGTCCCATGTAGGATCGTAAGTATTACAAAGTCAAAACCAGGAAAACATGGAGGGGCAAAGGCTAGAATCACTGCAATAGGTATCTTTGAGCCAATTAAAAAGGAGATGGTAGGTCCAACATCTTCAAAGGTAGAGGTACCTATTATAGACAGGAGAAAGGGGCAGGTTTTGGCTATAATGGGAGATACAGTACAGATAATGGATCTGGAAACATACGAAACCTTAGAACTCCCAATACCTGAAGATGTAGAGGGACTTGAGAGTGGTGTAGAGGTAGAGTACATAGAGGCAGTTGGAAGGTACAAGATCACCAGGGTAATTAGTAAGTAATCTTTTACCTTAATTCCCATCAAAAAAATTTTGATAAAAATAATAATAATTATAATAAAAGTAACAAAAAGAAGGTATTAAGATCAAAAATAAGATATAGATTATCTCTCCTGAATACTCTAAGATACTATGGAATCGGAGCAGATCCTTCCTAATAGGTTGCTATTATTAATATTTATTATGAAGATTTTTCTCCTTCAATCTTCTTTTTAAAATGTTTTTATAATTATCCTTATTATTCTTTAAACTATCCTTTTGATGGGAACTAGGGTAATCTTTTATACTTTTTTACTTCTAAAGGCACACATAAGAGTATTTGCCTCCTTACCACTGATAAATGCCCTACTTACTATTCTTTTAAAGATCACCTTACACAGTTCTTTTCTATACTCTGGGATATTTTCGTTGGTATCTACGAAGTCCTCAAATAACTTTATAAGAGTATCCTTTTCAAGTTTTGATGCCTCCCTCATCTTTACAGGGAAAGGTTTTTCAAGTTTCGAGATGTACAACTCGTAGAGTATTACAGCCACCGCATGGGAGAGGTTCATTACAGGGTACTCAGGTGATGTAGGGATAGATAGAAAGAGATCACAGAGATCAAGTTCCCTGTTAGTTAGCCCATCGTCCTCCCTTCCAAAAACTAAACCTATTTTGCCCTTTAACTCTAAGTGTTTCTCTGCCAACTCTCTAGGTGTAATAGGTACCCTTTTTAAATTCCTATCTCCAGATACTATTCCCGAGGTGCCAACTACTAGGTCAATGTCTTCTATAGCGTCCTCTAAGGAGTTGTAAAATAACGCTTTATCTAGAATGTCTTTGGCATGTACTGACCTTATGTAGGCTTCCTTATCTAGTATATTTTTGTTTCCTACTATTCTTAACTCTTTTACTTCGAAGTTCTTCATACATCTGGCAATCGCTCCAACGTTTCCACTGTACTTGGGATTTACTAAGATTACTACAGGTTCCATAGGATCCCTTTTTATTGTTGGTAAATTACTTCTATAAAATAATAAAAATTAAATAAATAAAAATAATGAGAATAATTATTTAAAAGAGAAGATAAAGAATAAGGATTAACAGATTTCTGTTCTACTTCTATAACTCTCTGTGTAAAGCAGAGGATAACAGCGAAATTTAATTTTTACCTATATAAACTTCTTTATTTAATAATTTGGGATCTTTGTTTTTATTTTAATATTAATAATAGTTATTTTAATCTAATTCCTCACCAGTTATTGTTGAGTATAACTAATTTTATTCTTGATTATAATTGATTTCTATTTTTATATACCTGGATCTTGCTTTTAACCATTAATTTTTATTTAGGATCTTTAACTACTTGGAACTCCAATACTATACCGTCATCCATAGGATAGTACCTCTCCAACTTCAACTTAACACACTCCTCAACACTCTTAAAGCCCTCTCCATCTACGTAGGTTGGAGCATCTTTGCCCCCGAATATCATAGGTGCTATATACACACTAACCTTATCTACTAAACCCTCCTTGAACATACTCCAATTTAAGGTACCTCCTCCCTCTAGGAGGATGCTCCTTATACCCTTTTTATAGAGTATCTCCATCAGTTGCTTTAGATCTACTCTGTCTCCATCAGTTTTTATAACTTCTACATGTTCCAACTTTTTTAACTCCTTTAACTTCTCCTCCTTCTCCTTTGACATCTTGGAGGTTGTGGCTATTATGGTTTTAGCCTCTTTATTTAACACTCTGGCGTTAAGTGGGATCCTCAAATTACTATCTACAACTATCCTCACTGGGTTTCTCTTGGGAGTTGTGTCTATCTTATGGACAGTTAGCCTTGGATCGTCCTTGAGTACTGTCCCTATACCTACCATTATGCCATCTACCATCGCCCTTAACCTATGAACCCTCTTCAGATCCTCAGGGCCAGATATCCTCGAGTCGTTATTCACAGTGGCCAACTTTCCATCTAGGGACATTCCAACGTTTGATATTACGTAAGGTTTCAGTGTATTGCCCATGGGATCACCAGTCGTTTATGAAGTAGTCCTCACAGTTTTTAAGGATGTAGTTGTAGAGGCTCTCTATATCTTTCAACCCCATGGTATATTTCATAATATCCCTTCTGAAGGATCTATTTACCTTTATCCTCTTGGATTCAAACTCCACTATGATCTCCTTGGCGTATTGGCGCCCAGCCCTGTCAAAGTCTGTAAGTAGTATAACCTCCCTAATGCCTTCTTCTATTAACACATCTGCAACCTGGAAGATAGGCACCTTGGAGATTGGGATAATAATACCTTCTATCCCTAGTTTTCTAAGAGATTGGACATCCCTCTTACCCTCTACTATTATAGGGATCCCTAAACTGTTCTCGTACTTTAACTCCTCTATAACTTCTATAAGTTTTTGGAGACGTAGATTTCTTTTCATAGGGATCTTGGATGTTTTTTATACTATTATATATACCATTATTTAAATTATTTTTCTGATTATTAGGGATTTTATGTTTAATGTATAATTCATGTACTAAAGAGGTATTAACTAGGCTTAAAACACAGAAAAGTATAAAAAATAGAAAATTCAGAATTTAAAGTATAAATTTATAGTAATTTATGACAATAGAGGTGTTATATATGTCGAAAACTAGTCTTGGTTTAGAAGAAAATATCGAAGGTTTATTATGTTATTTAGTAGGGGTGATAACTGGTATTATATTTTTGGTTTTGGAAAAAGAAAGTGATTTTGTTAAATTCCATGCTATGCAATCTTTGGTAACCTTTTTAAGTTTGACGATAATAGGCATGATAGTAGCATTTATTCCATATATTGGAGGTTTAATTAGTTTATTGATAAATCTTGTAAGTCTTGCATTTTGGATACTGGGCATGTATAAGGCATATCAAGGGGAGAGGTACAAATTCCCAATATTTGGAGATATTGCAGAGGATCTCCTTAAAAAAGTTAATATTTAAATTTTAATTTTATAATATATAATTATTTTTTATTATTCTGATATTAATTTTTCCCTTCTATAACCTTAACCCAGGGATGGGACTTTATCTTGTTTATCAGTACTGAGATCTTCCTGTCTTTTTTGATGTTTTTGACAACTTCTTTAATTGTTTTTAAGTTTTCTTCCTCTAATTCTTTTATTTTATTTTCCTCTTCTTTATTTAATTCTCCTTCTAATTCCCTTTTCCAATAGAGTTCAGCCCAGAGATCGTAGTTAATTGGTTTTAAGTGCCTGGAGATCAACTCTAAGAGGTACTCCTTCGGCTCTGGATATAGTTTATCCTGGTAGAATTTTTCTTTAAAGTACAGTTCATAAACCAGGGAATCGATTATTTGCCTGTCGATGAAATTTATTAGTTCTTTTTCTTTTTTTCTTCTATTCTCTGTGGCGTTGAGGAAGAGGAGGTAGTCGGCGAGGGTTATGAAGGGTTGTTGGGTTGGTGGAATTTCTAGTGGAAGTGTATATATATTTTCTATTAATATCCTAGGAAATAACTGTTTTCCCTTAAAAAGTTTTGAATAATACCATTTAATTAACATAGAATTTATAATAAGTAGAAAGGTCTTGGCAGACAATTCTAATGATTTCATATGAATATTATAAACTGTTTGTAGTGTAATAAAATCTTGGTTTCCATCAAAAGCAGCGTTAATTTCTTCCCCTAATTGTCTAATTACTATTTTTGGAGATTTATATAAATCTGGATTTTTCTTTATTTTTTCTTTTTCAATAAAACCATATGAACTTATATAATATCTAAAAATATTTTCTCCAGCTAAAATTTTAAGAAATTGGTTTTTTTGATTTAAATTTATTACTTTTTTTATAACCTTTTTCCCGTATTCTTCGCCTCTACGAATTTTTATAAATTTTTCACACTTTTGTTTATTAATAAGGTGTTTTATAATATCCTTTTCCTCTAAAGAAAGTATAGCAATCTGTACAAAAGGCATCTCCAGTATAAAATCTCTTGATAATAAACAGAATTTTTTCTTATTATCATTTTTTATGTCCTTATAAGAGTGTAAATTATACACTTCTAAAATATAATCCTTGTTTTCATATCTTTTTATGAAGAAAAGTAATATATTTGAAACTGTAGGATCACTAAAAACTTCTCTAATCCTAACAATTTTAAATATATGAGTATAATTGAGTAAAAATTCTCTTATTGGAGCATGATTAGATCTATCTAAAAATACATCTGGAATTATATATCCAAAATATCCATCTATTTTTAAGATAGTAAATGCTCTCTCTATAAATAAAGTAAATATATCATATTGACCTTTTGCTAATGAAAATAATTTTGAATAAATTAATTTATTAGATGTCTCTATCTGTTTATTACTTACATAAGGCGGATTCCCAACTATAATATCAAAACCCCTCTCCTCCTTCGGCTTCTCCAGATCAAAAACATCGTAGAACTCAAAACCCCAATGGAAGGGCTTCAAATTCAAAAACTCCTCCTTAGATATCTTGATCCCTTTCCCCCTCAACATACTGTAAAACTTCTCATTTAAAAACTCCCTCCCCTTTTCCAACTCTCTATTTAAACTCTCCTTCAACTTTACAGCCTCATGAGATGGTAAAGTCTTAAACTCCCTCTTCTTCTTAGCAAGATCTTTAAGCCACTCCACCTTACTATCTCCAAATAGGGAATCTAAGGTTATCTGTCCCCCGATAAAATCAAACTCCACATCCTCAATATCCACAAATCCTATTAATGAATTACCAACCATTAAATTAAAATCTAAATTAGGGAGTGTTTCGATCCTCTTACCTTCAACCCTCTTAGGATCAACCTGAGATATCAACCAGAGCCAGAACCTCAATTTAGCGATCTCAACTGCACCCTCCATTACATCTACTCCATAGAGGTTATTTACAATTATCTGCCTAACGATGTAGTAGTTCCTCGTTGGAGATCTTTCCATCTCCTCTAAAACCTTTTTAACGTCCTTATCCTCACTTAAATTCTCCCCTAAGATCTTCAAAACCCTACTGTACAACCTAAGTAGAATATCCCCAACAGCGATTAAGAAACTACCAGAACCACAGGCGTTATCACAGATCTTCAATTTCCTTAAAACTTCAAAGTAGAGGTACTTTACAATCTCCAGTTCCTCCCCACTAAAACTATCCTTACTGAAGAGGTTATCGAGTAAAGTTTCCCCATCCCCTTTAAACCTCTCCCTCAACCTATCTCTGATATAGGGATAGATGGTATTCATGGAGATGTAGTTTGTGATCTCCTCAGGTGTATAGTAGGCTCCAATCTTCTTCCTCCCATACCTCAACTCCCTTCTGACAGTATGGACATCCTCTAACTTTATCCTCCCAAGTCCTATCTGCTCCAGGGAGACGACAAACTTTTCATATATATGTCCGATGATCTCCGGTGTTAGATCTCCAACTACATCCTCCTCCTCGGGAAGTTCCTCTCCAATTATCCAGTTGTAGTTGTTGAGGACATCGAGGATCAACTTCTTTATCCCGGAGATCCTAATATCCCTCTCTGAAATACCTTCAACCTCCTCCTCCACAAACAACCCACCGTTTAAGCAAGGTGATAGAATAGAGAACCTCTCCCCTCCAATCTCAAACTCCTCCGAGACAAAACCCCTCTCATTAACCTTCCCTAAAACGTCAAAGAATATCCTGTTGAGAAACTCCTGCAACTCCTCCTCACTAAGTTGATCACAGATCCACTGGAAAAACTCCCTTGTATTCCTCCTATCTAAAACCCACTCCATCCCCTCGCTCCTTACCTTTATAAGTTTCAACTGGGCGAGGAAGTAGAAGAAGATGAGTCTGTCGATCAGACGTTGGACAACTATAAGTTTATCCCTATCCTCCTTCAACTCCTCTATACTCTTAGCCATCAGTATTCTATGCTCCCACAACTCCCAGTAAAACTTCTCTACAACGTCCCTGATATCGAAGAGAATATTCATATTGTCTGGAGAGAACCTCTTCAGTTTATCCTCCCTACTCTTCCGATAGTCCTTTCTCATCTTAGGAGAATAGTAGAACCATTTAATCTCACCGATCCTCCTAAAAACTTTTACTTTTCCTGTAGAGGGAAAGAAAAACCAGATATACTTAACCTTCAGAGACATTAACCTCCTCTTTATCCTCTCAACCTCTTCGTTGGAGGAAACCTCCACATAGGCTAACATATTCTTTTCATCCACTAAAGCCCCCTCAACATCCTCCAACGGTATAACCTTTTTAAAAAATCCCTTCTCCTTCAACCAATCTAAGTTATAAACCATCGCTTATCACCTTTTTTTATTATTTTTATTATTATTCTTATATTTATAATAATAAATATTCTAAGAATAATTAAAAAAAGAATAAACCTCGTTGTTATCCTCTGGAATACCTTGAGTACTGAGAAAAAATGAGAGTTTATTTAAACACTGGTATTTAATTAGATATCAATACAAAGTAAAAAAGAAATTAGAAAATCCCTGTCTATATTTCCTGTTTCTAAGTATTTAGGATATAAAAAATAAAAAAAATTATTAATTAAGGCCTCTCTATCCTCACTGCTTCCCCATTCCTCCACTCCACGAAGATAGGCTCATCTGGGAGATCCTCCAAGGTTTTGAAGTACTCCACTGCAGCCTTTGTACCCCATCTGTCAGAACCTGCCAGGAGGACAACTGTGTGACCGTCGATCTTTATTACCTCTATTACACCTTTATGTTTTCCTGGATATTCGTTGGTTACTCTTACTGGGAAGTAATTCAGGTACTTTTTCACAACTGGGTTTGCCACTGGACCTCCTACGAGGATACAGTCTTCTTTTATCTCGAAGGGAGTATCTATTAGATCTATATCAGTTTTTAGGTACTTTGCTGAGAGGTTGATATCTATCTCTGAACCTACTATGAGTTTTGTTTTATATATGAAGTTTCTAATTTCCTCTGATTTGATGTCTGTTTCTATAATGGTGGAGCTGGTAGTTCTTCCTTCAGATCCTTCAGTAGATTCTCTAGGTTCATCAGGTCCTCTAGGTCTTCTATTAGAGGTAGAAGATCCTCCTGGAGTTTGTAAATCTTCTTCCGTTGATAAATTCGCTGAGAGGGTAATATTTACCATAGGATCTTTTATTAGTGTTATCTCCAATACTCCCTTGACAGGTATTCTGTACCATCCTATGTCTGAACTTATACTTTCATTCCACTGTGGTAGTGGTGTTACAGTATCATTCTCAATTACTGTGACATTTTTTACTGTTAGGTTACCTATTGGTATCCTGACTATTACGAATCCTTTATTGGAGGTATTTTCTGCCCTGAAGGAGATAATAGCTCTTACTGTGTTTGTGCTATTATCAATCTCTGTTCTATTGGTTATATTACTTATATTGAAGTTCTGAGATAATACTGGTGTAATGTTTCCTGCAATCTTTTCAACTACTTCTTTTACATCAGATTCGTTTTTAATTTTTTCTTTTGTAATATTCTCTGCCACTTCGAGGATTCTAGTTATGTTTCCAATTATACTGTCGTTTATAGTTATATTTGCACTTTCGTTGACTATTGGTATTATTAATGTGTCATTTAATTGGCTTGGATCAGTGTTATTTATTATTTGAAGTTCAGTTAAGTTTATATCTCCTACTTCTATTAATGATTTTGTTGTGACGTTACAGCCACTTACATTTATTTTTATATTCTCTACTGTTCCAATAATCTCATTCTTTAGGATTACTTCATAGAATGGTATGTTGTTAGTATCTAACAGTTCTGCCTTCTCTAATATCGCTGAGTAGCTGCTATTAGTTATATTAAAGGTAATATTGACAATTATGAATTCTCCTGATTTATTGGTGACGTTACCTGTTATGATTAAAGTATTATCAGAAGTCACATTACTGTGGTTTCCTATTGAGGTAATGTTTATCACTGAGAGGTTTTGTAATTTAATGGATATGTTGTACTTTTTGAGAGGTCTATAATCTGGAATGTTTGAAATTTCTATTGCTGCTGTTATATTGTTATTATTTCCTGAAATCTTGTACAATCTGATGGATACAGATATTGGTTTTACTTCAATAGTCAAAGTCTTGTTGTTATCAGTTTTATTTAATTCATTTATTTTATTGTCAGGATCTACAGTTACTGTAACGTTGTAGGTACCTGGTTTCTCAGGAGTCCAGTTGAAGGTTATTATTTCAGATTTGCTTTTATTTAACTTAGATATATTTCTTGTTATGTTATATACAACTTCTTGAGAGGAGTTTTTAATAGTTATATCCACAAGGAATGATGTGTTTATGTCTTTAGTACCATCGTTTATTATTGATACATTTATCTCTGTTTTGATACCGTTGTATATTGGAGTGTTTATGTTAATATATTCTATTTTTAGATTTGGTACATTAACAGCTCTACCGATTAGAGGTATTGTTATTGTAGGCTTATCGGGATCGTTTGATTCAATGGTTATATTACTGGAGTAGTTACCTTCCTTACTTGGACTGAAGAATGCTGTAAGATTGTATGATTCTTTGGGCTTAAGGATAAGAGGTAATTTAGGTATATTTTTCAAACCAATCTCAGCTGGAGGTGCTCGGTATTCTGTGGATATGTTGGTTATAATTAAGTCAGCGTTTCCTCTGTTGGTTATGGTTATAATTACAGTTTTAGTTTCATTTACAAGAGTATTGCCGAAATCGATGGATATAGGAGTAATATTTATGTCAGGAATTATGTAATTTTGCCATGGTTGCATTAGTGGATAGTTGTCGATATCGTATGAGGATATTTGATAAGGGGTGTCTCCAATTCCATCTCCATCTGTGTCGTTTCCAGTGTAATCATCCCAGTAGTTTCCTAAGTAGTTTGTGTATTGAGTGCCGTTGTAGGTGTAGGTTATTTTCTCTGGGGAGTGCCAGATATCCGTTGGAAGAGGAGTAGAAATATCAATACTAACGAATATACCGACATTATTACTGTTATTTATGAAGTTGTTGAGGTAGATGGTGTTATTTATGATATTGTTATTTAAATAGTATAAGCGGATACCACACCCGTTATCCGATATATCATTACCACTAATGGTGTTGTTGTTTGATGATGAGGATAAGTAGATACCTCTCCAGTTATCCGATATATCATTACCACTAATGGTGTTGTTGTTTGAAGAGTCTAAGTGGATACCACCCCAGTTGTTATCCGATATATCATTACCACTAATGGTGTTGTTGTTTGATGAGGATAAGTAGATACCACACCCGTTATCCGATATATCATTACCACTAATGGTGTTGTTGTTTGATGAGGATAAGTAGATACCATCATCCTCGTTATCCGATATATCATTACCACTAATGGTGTTGTTGTTTGATGAGGATAAGTAGATACCTCTCCAGTTATTCGATATATTATTATTCCTTATTACAATCTGTGATGAGAATCCAAGTACGATCCCAACATCTGTATTACTTATACTTAGATTTTCTACGATCATTTCACTACAGTTTACTAAAATCACCTGACCAGTATCTTCTGGAACTTCTCCACCTCTCTGATTTTTGAGATAGTAGAGAGGTTTATCGTTAACAGTGTTGTTTTTTATGGTATGATCCCAGTGCTTTAGAGATCCTCCTACTATGAAAATACCATCATTAATGAAAGTGTTATTTTTGATATTGTTATTGCTTGAAGAGTATAAGCGGATACCACCCCAGTTGTTATCCGATATATCATTACCACTAATGGTGTTATTGCTTGAAGAGTATAAGCGGATACCACACCCGTTATCCGATATATCATTACCACTAATGGTGTTGTTGTTTGAAGAGTCTAAGTGGATACCACCCCAGTTGTTATCCGATATATCATTACCACTAATGGTGTTGTTGTTTGATGAGGATAAGTAGATACCACACCCGTTATCCGATATATCATTACCACTAATGGTGTTGTTGTTTGATGAGGATAAGTAGATACCATCATCCTCGTTATCCGATATATCATTACCACTAATGGTATTGTTGTTTGATGAGGATAAGTAGATACCTCTCCAGTTATTCGATATATTATTATTCCTTATTACAATCTGTGATGAGAATCCAAGTACGATCCCAACATCTGTATTACTTATACTTAGATTTTCTACGATCATTTCACTACAGTTTACTAAAATCACCTGACCAGTATCTTCTGGAACTTCTCCACCTCTCTGATTTTTGAGATAGTAGAGAGGTTTATCGTTAACAGTGTTGTTTTTTATGGTATGATCCCAGTGCTTTAGAGATCCTCCTACTATGAAAATACCATCATTAATGAAAGTGTTATTTTTGATATTGTTATTGCTTGAAGAGTATAAGCGGATACCACCCCAGTTGTTATCCGATATATCATTACCACTAATGGTGTTATTGCTTGAAGAGTATAAGCGGATACCACCCCAGTTGTTATCCGATATATCATTACCACTAATGGTGTTATTGCTTGAAGAGTATAAGCGGATACCACACCCGTTATCCGATATATCATTACCACTAATGGTATTGTTGTTTGATGAGGATAAGTAGATACCATCATCCTCGTTATCCGATATATCATTACCACTAATGGTGTTGTTGTTTGAAGAGTCTAAGTGGATACCACCCCAGTTGTTATCCAATATATCATTACCACTAATGGTGTTATTGCTTGAAGAGTATAAGCGGATACCACCCCAGTTGTTATCCGATATATCATTACCACTAATGGTGTTGTTGTTTGATGAGGATAAGTAGATACCTCTCCAGTTATTCGATATATTATTATTCCTTATTACAATCTGTGATGAGAATCCAAGTACGATCCCAACATCTGTATTACTTATACTTAGATTTTCTACGATCATTTCACTACAGTTTACTAAAATCACCTGACCAGCATCTTCTGGAACTTCTCCACCTCTCTGATTTTTGAGATAGTAGAGAGGTTTATCGTTAACAGTGTTGTTTTTTATGGTATGATCCCAGTGCTTTAGAGATCCTCCTACTATGAAAATACCATCATTAATGAAAGTGTTATTTTTGATATTGTTATTGCTTGAAGAGTCTAAGTGGATACCACCCCAGTTGTTATCCGATATATCATTACCACTAATGGTGTTGTTGTTTGATGAGGATAAGTAGATACCACACCCGTTATCCGATATATCATTACCACTAATGGTGTTGTTGTTTGATGAGGATAAGTAGATACCTATCCAGTTATCCGATATACTATTATTCCTAATAATATTGTTATCTGATATTACTCTAATACCTGCATTAAACCAACCACCAGCCCCTCCTGATATTACTCTAATACCTGCATTAAACCAACCACCAGCCCCTCCTGATATTACTCTAATACCTGCATTAAACCAACCACCAGCCCCTCCTGATATTACTCTAATACCTGCATTAAACCAACCACCAGCCCCTCTAACCGTAAACCCATCAATAGTAACCCCATCTACATTAATCACTATCACATTTCCAGAGTTATTCCCATCAATAATACAATTCTCCGGACCGTTCTCAGATTTCAAAATAATACTCTTGTTAATAACTAAATTCTCATAGTAAATCCCATCCCTAACAACTATCACATCCCCATCCTTTGCAGCATCTATAGCCCGTTGAATTGTTGAATAATTGTCAGGAACGTATATTGTATCTCCATATACAGAGACAATACCTAAAAATAGAGTAAGTAAAAATAGTGTAGTATATACTCTTTTCATACCTCCCCTCCCCCGTTATAATTTGTTTATATATTATACCTTATCTCAAAATCCACTATTTATGTATTTCGATTACATTTATGGAAACTGTCAAGATATAACATTTTAAATAAAATATTATAATAAAAATTATATTATATAATGTAATATACTATAAGATAATGATAAAAAACTAAAATAGACTTCTACTCATAACAACCACTTTTTAGTATTTTTTTTGGACACTTGAAAAAATATAACCATAAAAGTTAATAAAATAAATAGAGAAGTTGTTTAAAAAATAAAAACCCTATGAGATTTTTATTATTCTTAATTATTATTACTTTGACAGGAAATTAAAACTATAATTTTTATCAATAAAACCTACACATACTTCAATACCGCTAAAATTTCCGGCTCTTCTAAGATTCTCTGATGTCCTCTACTTTTTAACCTCTCTATCTTACCCTCCAACTTCTTTATTTCCTCCCCCCTCCTCCAAGGTGGGATCTTCTCAACTTTTCTCAAAATCTCTAAAATATCCTCCCTCTCCCTCTTCGGCAGAGTGGTTATATCAACACCTTCAAATACCTCCTTCAACCTCTCCATCTTTTCTACCATCCTCTCTATCTCCATACTGATTCTATCCTTTCTCCCATAACTTACCTTTAGAAATTCCCTGTCCATCTCCAAACACTTTTCCAACACTAAACCCTTTATCTCCTCCAACTCCTCCCTACTTAGTTTTGCAGTCCCTCTCTTCTCAGAGAAGATCAACTCACCTAAGGTATAGACAGATCCCCTGTACTTAAAAACAACAAAGTAGCCCCCTTTACCCACCTCCAAAGAGGTAAATATAGGTTTTCTATAAACCCTACTACGGGATTCGACAGTCTCCTCTGAAATACTCCAAAACTTTATAAACTCCCTCAATACCTTATCCTCCTTCGAGAGTGTTGGAGATAACTTCATCCCAAGTTCCTCTGGATGCCTACTTGCCAGTATACACTTGTACTCCCTTATCAACTCCACAGTTCTTTTTCTATTCCTCTCAGACACCTCCCTTAATTTGCCCTCCTCCATAGCCCAGATAAGGAAATCTAACCCGATAGTCGAGATTATATTCTCTACCCTTTCGGCGAGTCTATCACAGAGTTCCAACTCCTTATCTATCCTCTCATCTGGCACAAAATTGTATATTATAACCTTCTTAGGGTTGTTTATCCTTATAGCCCTCCCCACCCTCTGAATAAGTCGAACAGGGTTGTAATGAAGATCGAAATTTACAACCACATCTGCCCTTGGCAGATTGACACCTTCACTTAACACATCTGTAGTAATTAGGATGTCAAATTTACCCTCGTTGAACTCCTTCTCCACCTTCTCCTTATCCACCTTATGAAACTCCTCCCCCTCCTCATCAATAGGATCCTCTCCACCGTAGGCAAGTGCAAACTTAAATTTCCCGTACCTCTTAAGTCTCTTACCTATGTAGATCACAGTATCCCTTGACTCTGAAAATACAATAGTTGGTTTTCCCTCCTTTTCAAGGATCTCGAGGAGTTTAGCGATCTTCTCATCCCTCTCCTGGAGATCTTTAATACCCTCAATACTCTTTAACATCCTCTTAATGAGATCTATATCCTCCTCTATCCTCCTCAGGATCTCATCCCTCTTTGAATCAGATAGGGAGAGGAATGTATTTTTTATATTTTCCAACCTCTCCTTTGAGAATAATCTAGTATTTTCCCAATATTCCTTATTAACTGTAACCTCCCTAAGGTATCCCAAGAGAAACCTGTTTTTCTCGAGGATGTTCTCTAAACTTATCTTAAACCCTATTATACTACTCTCAAGTCTCTTGTAAAGTCTCCACTTATACCACCATATAAGGTTCTTATCCTCCCTGTACTCCCTCTCCCACAGTTTCGTATATTCAAAATTAACCTCACTTAAAAAGGGCACAACTTTATCGAAGATCTCCCCTGCAATCTCTTCATCGTACTTGTAATTTACAGGGACTACATCAGGCTCCTCTATATCCTCAACCCCTGCTATCTTTTTAAGATCCTCCTTAAAGTAAATTGGGAGATCTGGCCACTCCACCCTTACAGAAAATATTCTAATCAACTCATTTAACTTTTTAACAGTCTCCGAAGTTATAACCCTCTTTCTAATCTCATTTTCTACCTCCTTCATTTTAGCAAGTATCCCCTCCGATTCAAACCTCTCCTTATAGTTCCCCTTAACAAAAAGTTTTATCAACTCTATGAAGTCCAGGAGGGAGGTATTTATTGGAGTTGCAGTAATAAGGAGTACATGGGATTTAGGATTGATCTTTACAATATTCTCTAAATTCTCCCTCCTGTTGGACTTTGGTTTTGAAACCCTGAAGTGGTGAGCCTCATCTACAACGATCAGATCAACACCTAAGTACCTCCCATAGTCAAAATCCCTCTTCTGAAGTTTGCCCCTTGATAGTAGTTCAACATCACCCTCTTTTAACCCAACTTTCTTCAGCGTATTTTCCCAGTGTTCCCTTAACACTGGAGGATGGATAATTAAAACCTTTTTACCTAACTCCCTATAGTACTTTGCCACTGTACATCCAACGTCAGTCTTACCCAACCCAAAGGAGTTGGCTAAGATACATCCACCGTATCTATTCAACTTATCTACACATAGGTAGTAACTCATATTTTGGAACTCGGCGAGGTAGGAGAGATCTGCACTTATATTCTTAATAAGATATTTTTTATCGAGAATTTTTATAAGATTAACAATAAAATCCCTTGGATGTAGGTAGATAACCTCAGAGATAGAGCCCTCTCTAATTACATCTATTACCTTTAGATCCTCAACCTTATCTGTAGATCTCTTCCAAATTTCATTGAAAAACTCTCTATATATATTATCCTCAACTGGAACTATCAACTCAATGTTTTCCTCCAACCCACCTGCAGTTAAATTTGCAGAACCAGTCCATATCTCCAACTCCTCTCCCACCTCAAAAAGATACAATTTTATATGAAGGTTTCTATCTAAGAATATCCTGAAGTCAAACTTCCCCCTGTTATACAGTTCCTTTATGAAGTTAAAAGTTTCATTATTAAGTACACTTCCCTCATTTTTCAAAGATTCCAAAATCTCTTTAGTCGATTTCTTAGTCTCTGGCCCCATTACAAGTTTAAACTCCCTAAGTAATCCCCTCTCATACAACTCCTTAAGTTCTGGATACAACCTTTGAAAACCTTCAAAAAAGAAAAATCCTACGGCAATTTTAAAGGAGATCTCCTGATTTTTCTCAATAGATCTCTTAATTCTATCTCTAAAAACATCTAAAACACTCTTTTCATAGGGGAGGATCCCTGCTAAGTTATCAACGATAAATTTATTCACCTTTTCACCTTTTCCATAACAAAATAGTTCAAATATCTATCAAAAAATCCTGATAAAATAATTATTGTTAAAATTATTATAAAAAAGAATTATTGAAAACATTAAAACTAAAACATAATATACAAAACAGTTATTAAAAATCCTGATAAAAAACAGGTAATAATTTTACTAACTTAAAAAATAGATAGTTCTTAAATTATAAAAGTTGATATGTCTATTAATAAAAAAATCCATTAATAAAAAAATAAAAAAGAGATAATTACAGTGTTCCTAAGTACATGTTTGTCTCCCAGTCTGTAACTGCAGTTCTGAAACTATCCCACTCTGCAGTTTTCAACTCCATGAAGTTCTCGTATATATGGTCTCCAAGTGCCTTCTTCAGGACTGTATCGTTTTCCAACTCATCAAGTGCCTCCTTCAAGTTAGATGGTACAGATTCAATCCCTAACTCCTTCTTCTCCTTCTCACTCATTGTGAATATGTTCTTCTCCACAGGTTCAGGTGGTGTCAACTTCTTCTTTATTCCATCTAATCCAGCTGCCAACATCACTGTAAATGCCAAGTATGGGTTACAGGATGGATCTGGAGCCCTGAACTCGATCCTTGTACCTTTACCTCTTATAGCAGGTACTCTAATTATTGCACTTCTGTTCTTGTTTGCCCAGGCGATATTTACAGGTGCCTCATATCCTGGTACTAACCTCTTGTAGGAGTTAACTGTTGGGTTTGTTATTGCAACAATTGCCTTGGCGTGCTCAAGGATACCTGCAATATAACTTAAACATGTCTCACTTAACTGGTATGGTCCATTTTCATCGTAGAAGGATGGTTTTCCATCTAACCATACACTCTGGTGACAGTGCATACCGTTACCGTTCATACCGTAGAATGGTTTTGGCATAAAGGTTGCTATTAACCCGTACTTCTTTGCTATCATCTTTATAGTTGTCTTGAAGGTAACAACACTGTCTGCAGTCTTCAGGGCGTTGTCAAACTTGAAATCTACCTCGTGCTGTCCTGGTGCTACCTCGTGGTGGGATGCCTCTACGTGGAATCCAAGGTTCTCCAGTGCCAATACTATATCCCTTCTAATATCTGGGGCGTCATCTAAAGGCTCCATATCGAAGTATCCTCCAATGTCAGCAGGGATCATCCTATGTGGGTTGTGAGGATCTGGTTTTACTAGGAAGAACTCTGGTTCAGGACCTACGAAGTATTCCCCATTTAGATCCTCTTTAAGTTGGTCCATTATCTTCTTTAAACAACTTCTTGGATCTCCTTCAAATGGCTTCCCTTCAGGTGTATAGACATCACAGATAACCCTTGCTACAGATTTCTCTGTAGGTCTCCAAGGTAAAACAGAGAGTGTTGATAGATCAGGTTTTAACAACATATCTGAGTACTCTATTGGAACAAAACCTCTAATTGAAGAACCGTCAAAGTATATACCCTCTGTAAGTATCTCCCTTAATTCGTCAAGACCTTTCTCTCCAGGTTTTACAGGGTAGGCTACATTCTTAGGAGCACCTAGGATATCCACAAATTGGAACCTTATAAACTTAACATCGTTGGTTTTTATGTAATCTAGGGCCTTCTCAACTAGATCCATCATTTCCACCCATTAGTTATTGTTATAATTGTCGGAAATATCTTTCCTATATTAAATATATATAATTTACGGTTTTATTGTCAATAAAGATTAATGATAATAATAAAAATAATAAATTTAAAAAATAAAAAATTCTTTAACTCTTCTATTTATCAATATTTTAGAAATAAACGTCCGATCTTACCATATTTAGGGTTTTGAAATACTTTTAATACTTAATTTTATTTCTTATTTTCTCATAATTTTTAAAATATTATATACTTCATTATAATGTGATACTATGAGATTCTTAATACTGGATGGATACACAGATGAACCTGCAGGGTTGGGGGTACCTCCCTATATAGGTACATATCCAAGGTACGCTGCTGGAGTACTCTATCACTATGGATATAAGGATGTTCATTACATTACCATAGATAAGTTAAGGGAGGAGTTGAAAAGAGGTTATGATCTGAATAAATTTGATGTTATAATAGTTATATGTGGATCCCACACACCTGGGAAGTATCTAAATGCTAAACCTGCCACATTGAGGGAGATAGTCTCTATCTTATATAATTACAGGGGTATTAAGATCTTAGGAGGTCCTGCAGGAACCAGATTCGGCTCCTCCATGGAGGGAGGTACCTTAAAAGATGAAGAGAGGTATAAAACCTTCTTCCATCTTGTAGCAGAGGGAGACCTTGAGAAACTCCTCTCTGATCTCATAGAGAATAAGTTTAACCTTGAGAAGATAGACAGGGAGTACCACCAACTTAGAGACTACAAAAGTATAAGGGAGTTTGCAATAAAGGGGGCGAGGATCGTAAGGGAGCATCCTAACTATCCCTATATCGTTGCAGAGATAGAGACCTACAGGGGATGCTCCAGGTATCTAAGTGGAGGATGCTCCTTCTGTACAGAGCCGAGACGTTTTGGCACTCCAAAGTTTAGGGATGAGAGGGATATAGTTGATGAGATAGAGGCGTTATACAATGAAGGTGTTAGATACTTCAGGATAGGTAGGCAACCATGTATATTCTCCTACAAATCCTTAGAGAGTGAGAGGGAGGAGGTACCAAAACCTAACGTTGAGGCAATAGAGAGATTATTTAAAAGTATATGGAACAGGGTTAAACCTAAGGTACTCCACATAGACAACGCCAACCCTGCAGTAATAGCGAGACATGAAGAGGAGAGTAGGGAGGTTGCCAAGATATTAGTGAGATACTGCACAAGTGGAAATGTGGCTGCCTTCGGTGTGGAGAGTTTCGACGAGAAGGTAATTAAGATGAACAACCTATTAACAACTCCCAAGGATGTCCTTAAGGCTGTGGAGATACTTAACGAAATTGGAGGTAGGAGGGGTCCAAGTGGTCTTCCCTATCTACTTCCAGGTATAAACCTACTCTTTGGGTTAAAGGGAGAGTCCAAGAGAACCTTTAAGATAAACTACCAGTATCTAAAGGAAATATACGATAGAGGGTTGATGTTGAGGAGGATAAATATAAGACAGGTGGTGCCTTTCTACGGTACCAATATAGGTATTAAAGATGTTAAAAAAGCAAATAAAAGGAAGAAGTTATTCCTAAGTTTTAGGGAGAAGGTTAGGGAGGAGATAGATAAACCTATGTTGAAGAGGGTTGTTCCAAAGGGTACTGTATTAAGGGATGTTCTCTTAGAGGTGAAGGAGAAAAACCTATACTTTGGTAGGCAACTTGGTACCTATCCGATACTGGTAGGTATAAAAGGGGAGGGGTTGAAACTTAGATCCTTTGTAGATGTGAAGGTGGTAGATTACGGTAGGAGATCTATAACTGGAGTGGTAGTTAGTTGAAGGGTGAGTTATAAAATTAACATTGTAAAGATAAAATACCAGTATCCAAATTAAAAATATTAAAAAATGGAGGATAATAAAATATTATAATTAAAAACATAAGAATAAAAAATAAAGTAATAATTTTAGTTGAATTTTAATTGTTAAACACTGTAAAACAGATGAAGAAATAATAGAGTGATTCTTACCTATTGAAGGTATAAACCCCGTGAAGATATTAGATGTTATCTGAGGGAGACATTCTTATTCTTCTTTACTTACTCCTTAATACACCTAGTATAATATATTGGATCCTATAGATCCTTTTTTACTGTTTTTACTGTAGATTAATGAAGTTTTAACTAATCTTATACTACTTTTATCATTATTTTATCTTAAAAATATCATCAAAATATTTAGATATATAATAAAACACCAATCCCATCCACAAAATATATAAAGCATTAACACTACAATAAACACCGTTTATATTATAATATAATACTCTACCTAAAATTTTCTTTTGATAATAAAATCTTAGAACATATTAAAAGAGTTGAAAGTATGAGAGCCTTTGAATTTCTAAGAGAATCTAAGGAGAAGTTAGGTATTACAATGGTCTTAGATAAGGGACTACCTCCAGAATTTCTCAGAGACTACCTCAGAGTATGTGGGGAGTATATAACCTTTGTTAAATTTGGATGGGGCACCTCTGCAGTAATAGATAGGGATATTGTAAAGGAGAAAATTAAGATATACAAAAAATATGGAATAAAAACCTACCCTGGCGGTACCTTATTTGAGGTTGCCTACTCCAAGGGGCTATTTGAGGAGTATCTAAGGGAGTGTGAGGAGTTAGGTTTTGAGACTGTGGAGATATCAGATGGTTCTATAAATCTAAGTTTAGAGGAGAGGGAGGAGGTTATAAGGAGGGCGAAGGAGAGAGGTTTTACTGTATTGACAGAGGTTGGGAAAAAGAGTGTAGAGATGGATAGAAAGATAACCTTGGAGGAGAGAATAGAGTTGATAAACAGGGATATAGATGTAGGAGCAGATTACGTAATTGTGGAGGGTAGGGAGAGTGGAAAGTCTATAGGCCTCTTTGACAGTAAAGGTAATGTTAAAGAGGAGGAGTTTAAAACTCTGATAAACTCAATCCCCCTTGAAAAGGTGATATTCGAGGCTCCTCAGAAGAATCAACAGGTTTATTTTATACTGAATATTGGGCCTGACGTTAATTTAGGAAATATCCCCTATGAGGATGTGATCTCCTTAGAGACTCTGAGGAGAGGGTTAAGGGGAGATACCTTTGGAAAGGTTTAGAATAACAGGGGAGGTTAAACTATGGATATCAAAGAGATCACAGTTATTGGAGGGTATAACAAGTATGGAGAGTTGGAGAGTGTGAGGGAACTAAGGATAAAGAAGGGGGAGATATTTGGTATTGTAGGTCCTACAGGAAGTGGGAAATCTACGCTGATAAGTGATATAGAGCAACTGGCCCAGGGAGATACCCTCTCAAGGAGAAAGATCCTGATAAATGGAGAAACTCCCCCTGAAGAGATAAGGAGGGATCCGAGAAAAAAGATAATAGCCCAACTTTCTCAAAATATGAATTTTTTAGCGGATATGACAGTTGAGGAGTTCATACTGATGCATGCAAAGAGTAGGGGTGTTGAAAAAGATAGGGTTGTAGATGAAGTATTGAAGTTGGCAAACAGGTTGACAGGAGAACCTATTGAGAGGGATTACAACTTGACAATATTAAGCGGTGGACAGTCGAGAAGTCTAATGGTGGCTGATATAGCAGTTATAAGTGACTCTCCCATTGTACTGATAGACGAGATAGAAAATGCAGGGATAAAAAAACATGAGGCTTTAAATCTACTGGCTGACTACGGGAAGATCGTAATGATCGTAACCCACGATCCCCTTTTGGCCCTTATGACTGATAGAAGGGTGGTTATGAAAAAGGGAGGTATGTGTAAGATCATCAACACCACACCAGAGGAAAAGAAGGTTTCGAAGAAGTTAAGTAAAATAGACAGTTGGATACTCTCCCTCAGGGAGAAGATAAGGGAGGGAGAAGTGTTGGAGATGAAGGACGTAAATTTAATTCTATAAAAATAGATGGGATATGATGGAGAGGACAGGTATATCAGATAAAGGGATAAAGATAGCAGTTGTAGCAGGAACTCCTGGAGCAGGTAAGACATCGGTACTGATTCATACAATAAAATATCTCATAAATTCAGGGTTTAACCCCTGTGTGGTGAAGATAGACTGTCTATATACCGAGGATGATAAGAGGTACAAAAGATTAGGCATTCCTGTACTTGTAGGACTTAGTAAGGACATGTGTCCAGATCACTTTGCAATATACAACTTAGAGGAGATGGTGGAGTGGGCAAAGGAGGAGGAAAAAGATACAGATATACTCATTGTTGAAACTGCTGGTTTGTGTCATAGATGTGCCCCCTATACAAAGAACACCCTTGGAATCTGTGTAATAGATGCAACCTCTGGGCCAAATACTCCAAGGAAGGTAGGTCCATTTTTAACAAGTGCCGACGTAGTGGCTATTACAAAGGGAGATATCATCTCCCAGGCAGAGAGGGAGATTTTTAGGGAGAGGGTTTTAGAGATGAATCCAAAATGTAGGATTTACGATGTAAATGGGTTAAGTGGGCAGGGATGCGAGGAGATTGCAAAAGAAATCTTAGGGACAAGGTCTATAAGATACAGTGATTTAGAATTTGAAGAGTTGAGACATAGTGCTCCACTGTGTATATGTACCCTCTGTATCGGTGAAAAGAGAGTTTCTAAGAAATATCATAGAGGAGTTTTAAGGAGAATAGACGGATTTACAAAGTACGTAGGGGAGTGAAGTATGGAGATTCTAAGGAGAGTTGTAGATCTACTACCTGGATACAACTGTGGAGCCTGTAACTATCCCAAATGTGATATATTTGCAGAGGAACTTTTAAAGGGAAATACCTCATTAGAGAATTGTCCAATCTTACTTCGGGAAGATTTCAGTGGAAATTTGAAAGAGTTGAGAGATATACTGAGGAAATATAAAAATTATAATAATAAAAATAATAATAATATTAAAATAGTTGGTATAATCGATGGATATAGAGGAGATTTTATACTGGATCCCCTACCTGGTGAGCCATCCTGTAGGGAAACCTTACTGATCCCAAAAAGAGTTGAATTAGAGGTTGGAGATCTCATACACTACAGGCCCTTAGGTTGTCCAATACCTCACTTTGCCAAGGTTATTCAGGAAAAAGATGGACTCTATGTAGTTCATATCCAAGGCCCATGCCATAGGATCAGAGGTGATGAGGATCTACTTAAGAGATACAAGAATGTAGGTATTGCAATTGTATTGGCCTTTGAGGGTACCGTTGTTGCAGGTAAGATACCAGAGGTTGGACGTACTGTAAAATTCATACCTAACCACTGTATGATGCAGAAGGTACACTCTGGAGTTGTAGTAGAGGTGGAGGGAAAGAGGGTATATATTGAAGGTATAGACTTAAAGGTGTTTTAGGTGCCTGTAGATCTTAGATATCTCTTTCTCTATCTCCTTTAAAACCACTCTGAGGGGTATATTCAGATCCTCTGCTATTTTCTTTACATCATCGTACTCAGGTTTTATATTTATCAATTTATCCCCTAGATAGGATACCTTAACTCTAACTTTATAAGATCTTCCCTTTATATTGATACTCTGTACCTCTATCCTACGCTCTGCCTTAATCCTATCAACCTCTTTAATTCTAACCCCCAAGGTTCCTGTCTCCTCCATAAGTGTCTCAACCATCCTGTGGAGATTCCCGTAGTCTGTAATTACAGTAATAACATAAGTGGGTCTGTTCTTCTTCCCTATACCATTTACAACGAAAACCTCTTTAGCACCTCTCTTAAACAGTACCTCGTAGAGGTTTCCAATAACTTCACCTGAGATATCATCTACGTTGGTTTCAAGGACTACAATATTTTCTTCCTTATCTTCAATCCTCCCCTCAACTACCCTAAGAACATTTGGTACATTCTCCAACCTCTTAGAACCCCCTCCATATCCCACCTTTAAAGGTATCATCTCTGGATAACTATCCACTATCTTATCTACGATATTTACCAGGATGGCGATACCTGTTGGTGTAGTATGTTCAAAGTTGGTTGTATAGGGAGGGTTTGTGTATTTTATACGGTATTTACAGAGTATCTCCAAGGTACTTGGAGTAGGTACAGGGAGGATACCATGTTCCATTTGGATGTATCCACTACCTAATACAGGAGGTGTGGAGTAAATCTTGCCGTCTAAGTACCCATGTTTCTCAAGTAGTGTGGCACTTCCTAAGATATCGAAGATGGTATCAAGGGAGGAGATCTCGTGAAGGTGGATATTTTTATCTCCATGTACCTTCATCTCTGCAGATATGAGATCCTCGAGGATATTAAAAGATATTTTTCTAACCTTCTCTGAAAGTCCCAACTTATTTACTACCTCCTCCATCGCCCTTTTTAGATCCTGAGGATTTTTAAGTTTATCCTCCACTATCTCTATATGAAGTCTTTTCGCTCTTATTCCATTTATCTTCTCCTCCCTGATATCTATCTTAAATTTTTTACAGTTATCCAACTCCTCTATAGTTTGAGATATTTGATACACTGTCTCTATATCTCCAGTTAAATCTACAAGTGCAGAGAGTAGCATATCACCTGATATACCAGATATCTTAGGATCGAGGAGCAATAACTTCATTTTATCCCAATAGAGGTTATGGAAGATTATCAAAAATACAATTGTTTAATCTCCAATTGTTTTTAAAGGTAAACTTTTTTAAATTAATTTTTATTAATATTTTAAAAATATTTTATTATAAAACCCTAATTCCCACCAAGATTGCGATTAGAAGAATAATAAAAATGATTATCATAATAAAAAATAATAAAAATCTTAATGAGGAATAACAATAAAATAATTCTGAAGGGATAGAGATAAAAAAGTAAAATAATATTGGATACAGGATAGACTAGTAAGATTCCTTTTTAATTTTTTAGTTTTTATGATCTTTAATTTACCTTAGTTCCCATCAGTAGTGATTAAAAGAACAGTGAAAATGATAATCATTATAATAAAAATCATGATTAAAATAATCATTATAAAACTATACAAAAACTATTAAATATTCTAGGATCTTTCTAATCACTTAGGTAAAAAGAGGAAATTCTACTCCGATATCTACTATATTAGAAGATCTTCAGAGGATCATTCTCCTTCAATCTTCTTTTTAAAATGTTATATTTGAGAGATAGAAAGTTCTTATTTTAAATATTTTCTACATTTTTTATATTTATTATTTTTATAATTATTTTTTTAAACTATCTTTTTGATGGGAACTAGGGTTATTATTATAAAAATAAGAAGGAAATAGATTAATATAAAAAGGGTTAATTCTAAAATCTAGGTATGATACTATTTATTTAATGAGGATCTTGGGATCTATCGGCTACAATTTTTCTCTAATTTAAGAAGAGGATTGATCACTATCCTAATAGACTGCTATTTCCTTTCGAATAGTAAATCATAGGAGAATTAAAAAATATGTTAAGAAACAACTGAAAGAATAAGATAGATGAGACAGAGAAGGGATAATAATTGAATTGGATAGGGGGCAAGGATTTTAAATGGGAAGAAGAGTAAATTCCAGAGGTTTATTGGGTTATGGAGGCGGATATTTTCATGTTTATTATTAACGAAGTTATTAAAATATATAGATTATATTAGCACTTGAATCCTCTAAGTAAATACCCACTCCATTTTTCTTTATATCATTTCCTGTAATGATGGTAATAGTTGAAAATAAGAAATTAAAAAATAAGATAAGGTTTTGAAAAATAAAAAACTCTATCTACCTTGGATATAAGTTGTTGGAAGCATAAATAGGTAATATTCTCTCTATTCCTGAACATTGAAGAATAATATAAAATAGAGTAATGACAAAATAGGTAAAAAACTCTTTAAAAAGTTTAACAGAGTCCCAGAATGATTCTTCAGCACCCAATATAGTTTAGGAGACAAAAAACTAGATTTTTTTAAGATTTTTTATTTTTCTTTAATTTTAATTTTTTAATTATTTTTATTATTTTTTTAATTGAGATCTAGATAATTGGTGTAGTCTAAAAGCTTATTTATTACTATATATAAAGCAGAAAAAATAAAAAGTAATCAGTAATAACATTCCATAGAAGCCACTTTGAGGCACCTTAACTCTTTTCCCCTTTCAACTCCTCCAACACCTTATCCAAATCCACCTCTACAGGAGAAGATAGTTTAATCACCTCCTCCTTCTCATCCTTATACCTTGGTATAATATGGAAGTGTAGATGAGGTACCTCCTGTCCAGCGGTAGGTTTGTTGTTATTTAATATATTATAACCATCAAAATTTAGAGGTTTTAGTATCTCTAAAACCTTCTTGATAGTTCTAATTAGAGCTAAGGCGGTATCCTCTGGGAGTTCCTCAAAGGTTTCATAGTGCTCCTTAGGTATAACTAGAGTATGCCCCTTACTCCTTGGATTTATATCTAAGAATGCCATAGTCTTTTCATCCTCGTATATTACCTTTGCAGGTATCTCCTTCTTAACTATCTTACAGAAGATACACATAGTATCACCTCAACTTCTCCCTTCCTGCCCTCTTTACAGCATCCCTTATATCCTCCATAACAGAAGGATTTCCCTCTACAACAGTACCTGTTACAAGGGCATCTGCTCCACTTACTATTTTCCTGTAAGCCACTTCAGGAGTCCTTATACCTCCCCCTACTATGATGTTGATACCACTTAACTCCTTAGAAACCCTGATCATCTCATCACTTACAGGGTACTCTGCACCACTTCCAGCCTCTAAATACGCCCATCTCATCCCAAAGTACCTTGCAGAGAGACAGTACATGGCAGCTATCTCAGGTTTCCTCTGAGGTATCTCATTCACCTCCCCAACAAATCCCACTGCAGTCCTCTTTACAGGTTCAACGCCTAAGTATGCCATAGGTATAGGTTCTAAGGAGTACCTCTTAATAATAGGTGCTCCCAAGGTAGGTGCCAAGGTTGTCCAGTAGGTGTTGTTGGAGTTCATAAGGGACATGAAGAATACAGCGTCTGCATAGGGAGTCAGTCCATCTATATTACCAGGGAAGAGTATAACAGGGACATCCTTAACTACCCTCTTTATCTCCCTTGTAATCTCGTCTAAGTTAGACACCCCAATACTCCCTCCAACGATTACAGCATCTGCGTACTCCCCAACCCTCTCCAACACCTGGGAGATATTCCTATCTTCAGGATCCACAAGTACAAAGTAGAGGGCACCTTCACTTTCCAGAATACTGTAAAGTCTCCTCTCCACCTTCCCAATGGAGATCTCCATCTTATAACACCTTACCTCTCAATTATAGTCTCCTTTATAGCCATTCCAAAGTGCCTGGCACTCTCATCGAATTTTATAAGTACCTTATCCCCCTCCTTCAAATCCACCACAGAGATAGGTTTCCCTCCCTCTCCAACTAACCTTATAGTCTCTGCATTCTGAAGGATAGTCCTCAGTATATCCCCCTTGTACTCTGCCTCCACGAGTACCAAGGGCCTCCTCTCTATCTTCACCCTGCCAACCACAGCCTCCCTTGTCATCCCATCTTTATTGACTATTAAAACCTTATCTCCTGCCTTCAACTCACTTAGGTACTTCGTCTTATTGCCTGGACAGAGGACGTAGGCATGTACAGGGCCAGCATTTACCCTGAAGGGCCTTGTAGCAACGTATGGGTTCTCTACAGTCTCCCCATGGACTAAGAATAGCCCTCTCGAGTAGGAGCCAACTAACATCCCCTCCCCTTCCTCCATAATAGTGCAGGTATCTATACATACCCTATCTCCGCTACCGATAGGTTCTACCTTCTTCACAGTGGCGTAGTCTAACTTTACCCTCTCGGCATTCATCTCCTCTATCATCTTTGAGAAGTCCTTAATCTCGTTAGTGTCTTTGGAACGTAGTAAGGTACCATCTACCCCTTTCTCCAGTATCTCGTATGCAGTCTTCCCCTCCTCTACATCATCTGTAACAGATACTATCTTAACATTACTATCTGCAAGTTTTGCTATAAGGTTCTCTAGAGGAATTATTGTCCAATCTTTCCCCTCTATTATGATGTAATCTACATATGGGTACTTACTTACCTCGGCAGCGTATTCCTCATCCTCCTTCCCCTCTATTGGTATGTATACTCCAGTCTCCTTTCCCAACTCCTTAGCCTTCCTTAATATATCCAAATCTTCTCCCTTACCTATTACAACAATATCTGCATCGAGATCTTTAGATGCAACCTTTATATTTCCCAGTTCTCTAACCTTTTCAATATCCTCCTTAGGAACATAAACTGCAGGAATAGAACTCTCCAAGGCGTCTTTTACTATCTCTTTTCTCTCATTCCAGTTATCTCCACTTACATATATCCATCCAAACTTCATCTTATCCCTCTTGATTATTATGATAATAATTATTACGATAAATTATTATAATATTTATGGTTTTTATAATAATGAACAAAACTTTTTAAAACCCTAGTTCCCACCAAAGTAATAATATAAAAAATAATAATAAAAACCCTAGTTCCTATCAAAAATGATAATATAAAAAATAATAAAAATAATTATAAAAAATAAAAAATAAAGAAAAAAGGTTTTAAAAAAAAAACAGAAGACTTCTATTATCCTATATACAAAAAATTTTAAAAGAAGATGAAGGGAAATGATCCTCTGTACACCTTCTAATATGGTGGATACCAAAATAAGATTTCTTATCTTACCTAAGTGTTCAGAAAGATCCCTAAGGGTATTTAATAATTTTTATAGTTGGTTATTTTCACTGTTCTTTTAATCACTACTTGGTGAGAACCAAGATTATTTACTTTTTTACCTCTATCCCTTTTATTTTATTATTACTCCTAAGATCTTTATTATTCTTATTATAATAACCATTTTTATTGTTCTTTTAATCACTACTTGGTGGGAACTAAGGTTAACTTTAATATATTTTTTTATAATTTATATAATTATTATTATCTTTATTAGGAGATCATTGATTTCATAACAAATTACAATGCCTTCTCTTCATATCCTCCTCAGAAATATTTAATTTCCTCCTCAAAAGATATATTATCCCATCTAACAGTATAAAGGCAAGTTCCTCAAAGAGAGTACCCATTGGAAAGTACTCCCTATTATAATCCCCTATATTCAGATCTATATGGATATCTGAAATATCTCCTATTTCTCCCTTACCTCCAATAGATACTATCTTAACATTCCAGCCCTCTTTCCTTACCTTCTTAACCATATTAACTACTGAGTAAGTCCTCCCACTACGAGATACTACCAGAAGTATATCACCATCTCCTATAGAGGGACAGTTAGGTTCCCCAACGAAGTAGGCGTTAAACCCCAAGTGCATCAACCTCATGGTAAATGCCTGGGCTACGTATCCACTTCTACCAACACCGTAGGTGAATATCTTAGAGTTGGAGGAGGCGATCAAGTCTACCAGTTGTTTTACACTATCCCAATTGATATTCTTCAACCTCTTTAAATGTAGTACAACCTCATCAATATAATCCTCAAGCAAGTTATCACCTAATCCCTGAAGACATCCTCCTCCTTAGACCTTATTAGATCTTTCCCCCTCCCGTCTGTAAAGGGCACTGGAGCGTTTCTTATTATCACCACAGGTATTCCCTCGTTAGACTCTCCCATAAGTATCGAGGCGGCAGATGCTAACTCATCCCCTATGGCAACCTCCGTACTTTTTAAGGGCTTATTAAATAGATCCTTCTCTCCCTTTCTATCCCAGAGTGCACAGACACCACTAACTCCTATGGCTACCCCAATGGAACCTCTCCTAAAGGGCCTCCCCATACTATCACTTATTATAACCCCTATCCTCTTCCCAGTCTTCCTCTCTATCATCTCCCTAAGTAATGAGGCACTTTTATCTGGATCCTCTGGGAGAGGTTTTATTGCATCCTTGAGGTTACTCTCATCCACCCCACTGTTGGCACATACAAACCCATGTTTAGTCTCTGTGATAATGAATCCATCCCCTATCTTCACTATCTCCTTCGCCTGATCCAGTATCACCTGAACAACCTCTGGAGACTTTCCCAACTTTTCTGCCAACTTGTGGGCTAAAGGTGTTGGTTTAACATCCTCCTTTTTTATAATATTTCCCTCAAGTTTCGATATAAGTGTCTCTGCCACCACTACAATATCTTTATCTCTCAATGGATAGGAGGATATGAGATCTGCCAGATATTCTATCCCTAAGTTGTCATCTTCAGATATTACAGGTATTTCAAGGCCTATAAGTTCCATTCTTCTTTTCTCTTTTATATACTTCTCAACCATAAGATCCCAGATATAGACTTATTATTTATGGCCTTAGAGATCATGACAAGATACAATCAATATTGATAACTAAATTAGGAAATTTTCTCTTTCTAGTATCGAAGATAGGAGGAATTCATCTTTATAAAAATAATAAATCTGAATCTCTCTGTTTTTCATATAACTTAAAAACTATTTTGAGAAGGACAATATGAAGAACTTTTATTATTAATATTTTTATTTTTAAATTAATATTTTTACTTTAATCTTTATACTCTTCCTTATAATTTATTATGAATAAAATGTTGGATATATTACTTCTTAAACTTCAATTTAATAAAAAATAATCTTAAATATTTACTAATAAACACTATATAAAAATAAAAGATCCTTAATAGATATTTTCAATAGATTCATACTTTTTTATACCTTATTATAACTCATTTATAAATTAAAACTCTTCTTGAAAATTCTAATTCCCATTTAAAAAATATTAAAAAAATAATTAGAGAAATTGTTTAAAAATGGGAAGAAAATATAAAAGAATAATCCTCTCTTTTACTCCTAGGTATTGGAGGAAAGGAGATTTTCTACCCTCTTTTAGATATCTTTTATATTACGATTTTCACATTATCCCTTAGTATCCAGGAAAAATCTTAATAGATACAATTAATAGCTTCACTTCTTTTTAATAATTTTTAGTTATCCTTTTTGATAGAAATTAAGGTAATTTTCTCAATAACCTTAATACTTCTATAATTAATTTGATAATATAATAATTAAATTAAAATTAAAAAAGTAATAAATAATAAAAAAAGAGAATTTTACGAAATAAAACCTCGTCAAAGAGGAATTCATCCTTTACAAGGTTTAAACTGTTTAAATCTAAGGTTAGAAGTATGGGAGAGGCACCTTATATTTTATGATATATTTTTATTATCTTATGATTAAAAATAACGGTTCTAATACTACCATAGCACAGTTAAATAAATTGCATCCTATAGCTAATAATTCCTTACTAGAAAGAGAAAATTAACTAATTACTTTTATATACTCGTTGAATGCCTCCCTAGAAGTGCCCACTACAACCCTCATATACTCCCCCTTGGTAGTTATTACCTTCTCTAACTTACCTCTGACAACTATCCTCTCTCCCTTAAATGCCTGGCCTGCGTAGGTGTGTGTAAATGATACTACCTCCTTAATACTAGGTGCCAGATGCTTATCCCTGCCTTCCAATATCCTAACATCCTCCACCTTGTAGATGCCAGGGCTGTCAAATATATAGTCATCGTTAACTACGAGGGCCTCTATCTCAACAGGTCCCAGGTTTCTGTAGATAGTATTCCAGTTATCCTCTATCTCATCCCAGTCCCTAGTTGCAAGTATATCAAAGGTAGTATTTTCAATTAACCCCCTGTTGTACTTTCTAATCTCATGTCTTAGGAACTCCTGGTAGGAAATAGTATTGTCTTTTATTCTCTTGTTGTACACCTTTTTCCAATGTTCCTCTGAGAGAGGTTTTATTATCTCTCTGTATTTACTGTACTTTTCATCTTCAAAGATAGATCTCAATATCTCTCTTGCAGTTCTATGGTTCTTCATACCGTATATTACAAAGTCTATATCTGAATTTTCACTGTTTAACCTTAAAAGGGTGGAACCAGACACCCCCATATATTTATAGTCTAACCCACACTGGTGGAATATATTGGCAAGGGTTTTACACTTCTCCTCAAAGGGATTTTGACAGTTGTTGAGTATCTCCTCCAACCTCTCCTGGGGCCTCAGTATCTTTATTATTTTATCTTTACTAACTGCATGTAGTAGAACATCCCTTCTATCATCGTAGTATAGATACTCTGGATACATATCCCTTAGTATGTCATAGGTTTTTCTGGTATCTGATATTTTGATATACCTTTTTCCATCTAACTCTCTTATATCTCCTCTATTTAAATTATACCTGTCTATAACATCTTTACCTGCCACATCTAGATTTAAATATCTTAGAAATGCAAAAACCCTGTCCCTTGGATGTTCATAGGTATTCACTGCAAAGAACCCAATTTCAGTCTCTACAAAATCTCGTAATCTAACCTTTACCATATTTTCACAGTATGTTATTCTGTTATCCAGTTGCTAGGAATATTTAGAAGTTTTTAAATTAATCAATTTTTATTTTTAATTTTTTAATTTAATTATTAAAATTTTTATTAAAAAGATTAAAAAATTAACTTTTGTTATTTATACACTCTAAAATAGCCCTCTTAATATCCTCTACAGTGTCGAGGACTGTAATACCTTCCATTTCCCTTAACTTATCAACGTTCTCTACATCTTCCTTCCTTATACGTAATTTCAAGGTCTTTCCTCCAGGTAGAATGGTCTCTAATTCTCCAACTTTGTTATCTGGAGGATATATATAAACAGGTACTCCGGCTTTGATTGCCTGAGATACTGAGTTTGTAATAAGTGTATCTGCTATACAGTGGGCGATCTTTGCTACAGTATTTGCAGTTGTTGGTGCTACTACAAATATATCGTACTTTCCAGTTTGTAGTTTTCCTGCTAAGAATGGGGCGTTGGCGTTTACCTCTACCCCTATATCCTGAAATTCTGCTATCAACTTATCCCATAGTTTATACCACTTTAATACAGTTTTAGCACTTTGAGAGGCGTAAACATCTATATCTACCTTGAACTCATTTTTTAAGAATATCATAGTGTCTACTACCTTCTCTATTTTGTCTCCACAACCTGTTATACCCCAGGCGACCCTTATCATAATATCACCTATTTTGTATTCATTTTCCAATCTATTCCTAGTAATCTACTGTATTCATCAAGTACTCTCTTTATATACTCCTTCAGTTTACCTTCTCCCTCCACTTCAAAGTAGGAGGCCCAAGTTTCATTTCCAAACTCTTCAGCCCCACCTACGATTAGATCCTTAACCCTCTGACTCTCAATATATGGAGGATAACCTCCTAACAGTTTATCGTAGATCCATATATCTTTTATTAATTTGTAAGTAATACTTTTTATATCCTCCCCTGTAGTTTCCTTTACTAAGGTGTCCAGGAGTGGAGCACACCATCCCCTGTGGAATCTACATAGTCCTATATTATCTAAGGTGATCTCCTCTATAATTCTTTCTACACTTAATCTAGCCAGTTCCTCAGGTTCTGGGAATACACCAGCCTTATAGTAGGTAAGATATCTCCCCTGTATAAGGTAAGGGATGAAGTTTCCAATTGCCCAGTACATGGTCGGAGATATTCCTCCCTCATCTCCAAAGGGCACATATACCCCGTAGTCGTTGAACCTCTTAAAGGCATTACTATTCTCTAGTCTTCCCTTAAACCTCTCGTTAAGTATCTTGGAGGCCTTTCTTATCCCTAGTCCCAGTATCCTTCCCATCTCATTTTTACCGAAAGCCACGATCTCTGCAAGTTTAACTGCCAACTCTCCATTGTACTGGGAGTTCTTCAGTATATCCTCTTCATCTTTATACTGGGATATGTCAAATACAGGTTTGTCTATACCTACCTTTTCAGGTTTCAGTAATCCCACATGGAGAAGTTCAAAAACCCAGGCTATTAAATTTCCACACTCTATAGCGTCAAAGCCTAATGAGTCTATAGTATGAACTACCTTATCAGTGGCATATATATCGAAGATTCCTAGAAGAGGCCCACCGGCCTCATAGGGTTCGTAATCCACCTTTAAACCTTTTCTGTACTTCTTACATTGGACAGGGCAGGGCTCTCCACAGGTTGTCCAATTTCTAGGCTCAATCGCCTCTCTGTTGAACCTTTCTACTAGATATTTTAATATCTTTTTGTGAAACTCCATTCTTATATGTTTTGGTATATAGGGCATCCTCCAGTTAAAGATGGGAGTGGTATCTAATAGATATAAATAGTTATTTCCAAAGGTTCCTCCAGTACCTGTCTCCTCGTTGTACCTGTACTTCTTAGTATGTTCTAGAATAACCTCCATATAGGGTTTGTTGTAGTACTCCTCCACCATATTTTTAAGTTTTTTCGCCAATTCCTTCTCCTTCTTTAACTCCTCCTTAATACTATCCTTATCTCCGTAATATACAATACCTAGGATGTTATGGGCTCTGAAGAGGACAGAACCAACTCCTCCCCTTCCAGCCCAATCCTCTGAACCTTCAAGGAGTTTCCCATTTTTTACAGTCTGGGAAAATATAGCTCCCATATTGGTGTTTATCCCTGCAGGTCCAACTATGAGAGCCCTGTAGTTCTTCTCGCCGAATTTTTCTAATATGTAGTCGTTTAAGTGGTAAATATTGGTATATTCCTCCAAGTAGGACTCCATATCTATAAAATCTATCTTTATATCCTCTCCGTCCCTCTCTATGATAAGGAGACTAGGTTTATCACACTTACCAATAATAGCAACGTTCCTCAACCCTGTGAATTTAAGTGTATACCCTGCTCCACCCATTGCTGAAAAGAAGAAACCATCCCAGAGAGGAGATCTGAAGGTAAATATTAACCTATTTCCACCTATTACGGGCAAAACGCCCCTTCCAAAGGTTAGTATGTTTTTTTCATGGTATGGAGGATATTTCCAGGTTTCATATTTATGATGAATGTAGGCTCCCCAACTTAGTGGAAAGAAGTTTCCTTTTACAGTTTCATACATCTTATTTTTAACATCTATTATTATATTCATAGTTTCATCTCAAGATGTTTTGTAGTTTTATTAACTATTATCGTTTATCTTATTAAAACCTTAGTTTTTATTAAGAAATTTTGATAACTATAGTAATTTAAATAATTACATAAATAAAAATTAAAAAATCTTAAAATGTTTTCTGATCATTGGGATTAAAATAGATGATATTATCAAATACTCAGAAAAGTCCTTTTCCTCCAAATCAGGAATAGAAGAGAGATCTCTAGATATGTTTATACTTTTTATTTTTTAATAACTTCTCTAGTTTTTTACCACTAGTTTTTATAATAATTATTTTGATCATAGACATAACTTTTCAATTTATAATAAAAAATTAATAATAATTGAAATAATTGGAGTAAAAATAGCAACATAAAAAGAGACAGAATTATATTATATAAAAAAATTTAAACTTTTTAACAGTAATCAGTCTTTTTCTCTCTTTTTATTACTTTTAACATGTCTGTTGATATTGTAACATAGATAATCCAAAGGATGTATTACAACAGGCTTCCCATTTTTCCTCATCCTACAGATCTCATCTGGATTGCAGTAATAACTAAGTCCTTTACCTCCATCCTCTCTCCAATTCTTACAGTACTCACAGTGGGTAAGATGATCTGCAACTCTGTAGCCTATGTTGTGGCTTATGTAGTACCTGGTTTTTTCAGGGTTGAAATCCTCGACGTTGCCGAATATCCTTAACATCTCCTCTAAGAAGTTCTCTATAGCCTCTTCACTCTTTGCAATATCTAAGGCACTGACATTTACTAACTCTCCATCTCTGTTGAGGGGCCTAAGATTTGGATCGAACTTTGCACAGAACCAGTAGACTACAAAACTCCTCCTTGCATAGTGGGATGGGGAACCTCCACTGAGAATATCCTCCAGTATCTTTCTTATGCAGGGAGGGTGCCACTCTAAGGGTATCTCGCCCTTAAATTTTACAGATCTTATACCTCCCCCTATATCCTTGAATTTAACCATTCCTTCCATGAATCTTACTATCTCCCTGACACTCTCGTTTTCCAGGAGATTCACATCTTTGTTTGCTCTTATCTTTTCTATCATCTCCCTTAGTTTTATCCTCATTTTTTCTATGTAGTATGTTTCCCTTATAGGATCTATATTAACTAATCCATTTTTTACATCTAACCTTTCAAGTTTTAGATCGTTGTTCCTGGAGTGGGCACTTACCTTTATAAACTCCCAAACAGATACTTTATTAAGTTTATTATTGTCTTTTAGAACCTCTTTTAAATATTTCTTTTTATACCTTTCAATATAGTTTTTAATGTATAAGTTATAGTACCGTGTATTAGCTACTATTATGAGGGTTAAATATTCAATCAGTGAATTTTTCTTCTCCTTTTCCTCTTCTCTATTTTTGAAAAGACCTCTCAGTAATTCTTGATATGATTCATCTCCCTGAAAGATATACTTTAAGAAGTACTTTATCAGTTTTATATTACTTCTATTCTCAATCTCCTGAAAAAAATCGTAATTTTTTATTTTGTCTAAATCATCCCAAAACATGTGTACCACTATATTAATAAGGTATTAATTGTTATAATCTGGTAGAAAGATTTTAAATGATAATAAGTTATGAGGAAGTGATTTTAATAACTAGGTCTTAAAAAAATTATTAAAAACTCTAAAATAAAAAATATAAAAATTAAAATTATTAATTTTATAAATATTAATTAGGATTTTATCTTTTCTTCATTTTTTAGCAACTTTTTTATTATTCTTTATTTTATATTATTATTAAAATAGTTATTATAATTAACTATAATTAAAAAATGTTCTTTTCCAACACAGCTTTAAATTCTAAGTTAAATATACTTAATCTACCTCCATTTTATAAGTTGTAATGAATTATAATATCTCTCAGAGGGATAAATATGATAATAAAGGGAAGAGTTCACCTATTTGGAGATGACATAGATACCGATAGGATTATTCCGGGGCCCTATCTTAAAACTACAGATCCCTATGAACTTGCCTCCTACTGTATGTACGGTATTGATAAGGATTTTCCAAAGAGGGTGAAGGAGGGGGATATAATAGTTGCTGGGGAGAACTTTGGGTGTGGAAGTAGTAGGGAGCAGGCTCCTATCTCTATAAAGTACTGTGGTATTAAGGCTGTAGTTGCAGAGAGTTTTGCAAGAATATTCTACAGGAATTCTATAAATATTGGGCTTATCCCTGTTGTATGTGGGGAGATAAGGGGGGTTGTTAAGGACGGGGATATTTTAGAGATAGATTTAGATAGGAAGGTTATAAGGATAGGTAATAAAGAGTTGCCCTGTGAGGTTCCTGAAGGTATAGCCTGGGAGATCTTAAAATCTGGGGGACTGGTAAATTATGCAAAGTTGAAGAGAGGTGATTAGATGGGAGGTAGGTTGGCTATAGTGGATTACGACAGGTGTCAACCTAAGAAGTGTTCCTTGGAGTGTATGAAGTACTGTCCTGGGGTTAGGATGGGGGAGGAGACTGTAGTTATAGATGAGAGTACTGGAAAACCTGTTATCTCCGAGGAACTCTGTAGTGGTTGTGGGATATGTGTAAAGAGGTGTCCCTTTGGTGCTATTGCAATTATAGGACTTCCAGAGGAACTTACAGAGGATAAGATTGTCCATTCCTACGGTAAAAACAGATTTAGACTCTACGGTTTAGTGGTGCCAAGGGATGGGGTTGTTGGTATCCTTGGACCAAATGGAGTAGGTAAATCTACGATACTCTCTATACTAAGTGGGAACCTTATACCTAACCTAGGTAACTTAGAGGAGGAGCCCTCCTATGATAAGGTGATAAAGTACTTCTCTGGTACTGAACTTCAGAGGTACTTTAAGGATCTCAAGGAGGGCAGGATAAAACCTGTCTATAAACCTCAATATGTGGATATGCTACCGAAGGTTGTAAAGGGTACTGTGGGGGAACTGTTGAGGAGGGTTGACGAGAGGGGGATGTTCGATGAGGTGGTTGAGGTTTTGGAGTTGAAGAATGTTTTAAATAGATCCTTGGATAAACTAAGTGGTGGGGAACTTCAGAGGGTTGCAATTGCTGGGGCCTGTCTAAGGGACGGTACTATATACTACTTCGATGAACCTACATCCTGGCTGGATATAAGGCAGAGGTTCAACTGTGCAAAACTTATAAGAAGGTTGTCTGAGGGGAAGAAAGTAGTTGTAGTTGAGCATGATCTTATAGTTTTGGATTATTTGTCTGATCTAGTGTATATAGTGTATGGGGTTCCATCTGCCTACGGGGTAGTTTCTCATCCTAAGAGTACAAGGGTAGGTATAAATGCTTATTTAGAGGGTTATCTAAAGGAGGAGAACATAAGGTTTAGAAAGGAACCTGTGGTATTTGAGAGGAGGCCACCTATTGATTACAGGGAGAGGCCACTACTTTTGGAGTACAGTGATATAGTGAAAAACTTGGGAGATTTTAATTTGAGGGTTGAAGGGGGTTGTATATACAAGGGAGAGGTTATAGGGATCTTAGGTCCAAACGGTATAGGTAAAACTACCTTTGTGAAGATACTTGCAGGGGAGATGGAATGTGATGAGGGGCAGGTGTCCATGGGAGATCTAAGGATCTCCTATAAACCACAGTATATATCTATAGAGTACGATGGGACTGTTGAGGAGTTTTTAAGGGGTATTGGAAATATAGATTCTTCATTTTATAAGTCTGAGATTATAAAGCCCCTAGGTATAGATAGGATTATGGATCTCTATATTGAAGATCTCTCTGGTGGGGAACTTCAGAGGGTTGCAATAGCCTCTGCCCTTATGAGAGATGCAGATATATATCTGATCGATGAGCCCTCTGCCTTCTTAGATGTGGAGCAGAGGTTGGCAGTGTCTAAGATTATAAGGAGGATAGGAGAGGAGAAGGAAGCAGGGGTTTTCGTTGTGGATCACGATATACTCTTCCAGGACTACATATCAGATAGATTTATGGTGTTTAGTGGGGAGCCTGGAGTGTATGGTAGAGGTAGTGCTCCACTGGATAAGAGGACTGGGGCGAATATGTTCCTTAAGGAGATGGGGATTACATTTAGAAGGGATCCTGACACTGGAAGGCCAAGGGTGAATAAGGAGGGTAGTCAGATGGACAGGTATCAGAAGGAGATAGGGGAGTATTACTATATTAATTAAATTTAAATATTAAGGTATATGGAAATATTTTATTATGGGACTAAAAAAGTTGCAAATATTTACAACTGAATATTTTCCTAAAATGTTTATTATGATGAGTTATTTTTTGAAATTAAGTTATTATATTTTTTATTTTTTAATGAAATCGTTTTTACAACTATTTCGACTGGTAAAGTATATATATAAGAAATGCTACAGTAATTACCGTCAAAGGACATAACTACAAAATAAAAATAAAATAAATAAAATAAATAAATTATAATTATAATATATTAGGTGATAAGGTATGGCAATGAGTTTGAAAAAGATAACTGCTATAGCAGTAGGAGGTGCAATGGTAGCAAGCACCTTGGCAAGTGGAGTGGCTGCAAGTGTAGTAACTATAGGAGATGTTGAAGGATTCATGAAGAACGTAGTCAAGGATGGTCAACCAAATGTAGAAATAGTTGTAGGTTCCAAGGCTGCTGCAATGGACGTAGTATCTGCAGCAGATATAGCTGCTAAGATAGGATCAATGTGCTACAAGGATGCAACTATTGAGGATGGATCAGTATGTTTAAAATTTACAGTAAGTGCAGATACTGAGACGTCAGATAAATTAACTCCTAATCCAAATTTTGGTCAAGACGAATATATGCTGATACTCACAACACCTAAAAGAAGTTATACGGAGAGTCTAAGAAATAATAATAATATAGATACTCTTAAAAATCTAGTAGGAGATAAAGGGGATTTAATAGACAATAAAATAGCAAGACTAAGTACCTTAATAACTGATAGTGACGCAGATCCAGACGATATTGGTAAAAATGATGATATAAAGAAAGCAGATACAATAGAGTTTCTATTGGCAGCAGTTAAAAATGATTCAAGTACTGGGTTTACTATAGAAAAGAATGGTTTGGCATACGGTACATTGATGTTTAAAGATGGTAAAAAAGATACACAAAACTTGCAGGCACTATGTATTGGTATGGAAATGCCTTTCTTAGGTGAGATTTACAGAATAGTAGATATTGATGAAGATGTAATTTATTTAGGTAAGGAAGCATACTCAGGAAATGTGAAAGAAGGAAGTACTATAGATGTAGGTAATGGATATCAAGTAAAAGTTGAAAGTGTATTGCAACCAGTTGTTGGGGGGACTGATTCTGAAGTGACTATTAAGGTCATAAAGGATGGTGAAGTAGTAACTTCTAAAAGCCAAAAAGTTCCATTTGAATTTGTATACAAGGATATAGGTGTAATAGTATACGATACATATAAAGATATATCAGAAACTTATGGATATGCATCCCTAATTATTACAAAGGATGTTAAAGAATATGAATTAGGAGAGGAATTTGTAAAAGATTGGAAATTGTATGCAATAACTACTGACAATAATGATAACCTTTTAGCTATAGATAACGAAGACTTTGATGAAATAGAGGATACAAATATATGTAAAACAAAGTACTTAAAAATTGGAAATGATGAACTTTACGGTCTTGCATTAATATATGAAGGAGATAAGTATGAAAAGTTAGGTAAAGGGGATTCTGTAGATTTTGTAAATGACTATGCCACATTAGAATTCACTGATGATGATGAGCCCAACAATCTATACGCAAAATATAAGATGGAAGTATCCAAGGAGGTACCATTGACTATAGGAGAAAAAGTAGAAGTATTAAACGCAAAACTAAAACTAAAAGACATCAAAGCAACAGCCCAGCAAGTAGTACCAATAAAAACACCAATAGCAAAATTAGACACTGAGGCGTCCTTAGACACTGACAAGTACCTGATACTCGTAGGAGGTCCAGTTGCAAACAAACTAAGTGAAGAACTACAGAACGAAGGTAAGATAAACATTGACAACGACAGTCCAGCAACACTACAGGTAGTAGATGACAAGATACTAGTAGTAGCAGGAGGAGACAGAGAGAGAACAAGAGAGGCTGCACTGTATCTCATAGAGAACTACTAAATCCCCCTTAAAAATATTTTTTAATTTTTTTAGTGTAATTTTTTATTGTTTTTACTGTTGATTTCTTCTCTTTGAATTCTCTTGTTGTATTCCATAAGTATACCCATCACATTCCAAACCATCTCAAAATCTAAATTGTACTTCTTACACAGTTCATATATCCTTTTCTTAATCTCCATCTCTCTCTTTTCATCGTTTATAGGACAGTTCAACTTCATCTTCAAATGAGCAATTTCCTTTGCGTACTCTGTCCTCTTGGATATCAGATAAACAAGTTTCTCATCTATCTCATCTATCTCCTTCCTAATACTTCTAAGTCTCTCCATAGGATTCTCCATTTTTCCCCCTTTATATTTTTCTTAGGATGATGATGAGAAGAGGGTTATCTGAGATATGATGATACTTACCCGATCTGAATCCTAAAAATTTTAAATAACTAATTTTTTAGATAAAAAGATAAATATACTTCTATTTTCTGGTCTACCCAAGTACTGTAGGAGTAGGGCGTGGTTCTACTAATTCCTCCTTTTTAAAGATAGGATTGAACTCTAAAGAAGGAATAGGGAATTTTTTATTCTCTTTCTATTTTATACTAATTTTTATTTTAATTTTATTTATTATTATTTTAATTTTTATTATATAGTTTAAAGCCGCTATTATGTGTTTAACTCTCTTTTTATTGGATAAAAAATTAATCCCTTCAACCCTCCTCTGCAATACCTTTGTATATTGCCAGTACAAACCTAGACACTGCCTTATCTAACTCCTCCAGTGAATTGCCCTCTATTATGTATGTTCTATTATTTACCTTCTCTATTGTTGCACTTCTGTTTCCTTTAATTACCTTCAATATCAAGGTAATATTACTACTCTTAACTTTCTCCCTCTCACTCTCGTTTTTAAATATGCTATCGTCTACAATAACATGTCCATACAGCGGTCTTAAAAAACCCAACTTTAGAGATAGATCTATTAAAGACAGTTTTCCCTCCTCGAGAGATAGGGATCTGTTATACTCGAGATATATTATTCTATGACTCAAATAATTCTCCACAATATCGCTGTCGTTGGTATTTATCAACTCTGTAGAGAGTGCCTCTCTTACAGTTGTTCTTAAAACAAGTTGGATTGGCTGTCCACCTATGGTTAAATTTACTTCGTTAGTATCTTCAAAGGATCTCTTGTTCTCTACAACTCCAGAATGATCCCAGGTACTCTCAATACACATGGATAAACTTACCATCATTCCAAATACAAGAAATAAAATTAATAACTTTCTCATTTAGAACCCTCTTTTTTATTTTTTATTACCTCCTCTACAATACTCCTAAACACCCTATCGTCTATTTCAGTACCTTCCTCCCTTGTCTCCTTTATCCTCTTAACGATCTCCAAAAGATCATCATCTGATACCTCAATACCCATCTCTTTTAATTTGGCACGTACTCCCCTACCTCCAGAGTGCTTTCCAAAGACAATCTCCCTCCTATGGCCTATTTTCTCAGGGAGGAAGGGCTCATAGGTAAATGGATTTGCAAGTACCCCATCTACATGGATGCCACTTTCATGGTAAAATACCCTATCCCCTACTATAGGTTTATTAACTGGTACAGGTATCTTGGAGTACCTCTCAACAAGTTCTGAAAGTTCCTTCAAGACAGAGATATTCAACCCTAGATCAACATCGTAGAGCACCATCAGTGCCATAATAACCTCTTCTAAGGGAGCATTTCCAGCCCTCTCCCCAATACCATTTACTGTAGTGGAGATAGCCTTTGCCCCTCCCATAACCCCATATATAGAGTTTATCACAGCAAAACCAAAGTCGTTATGACAATGTACCCCAATATGTGCCCTCTTCAGATGTCTCCTCAACTCTGAACATATATAGTATATAGATTGAGGCGTGCCTACTCCTGTGGTATCTGCAATATGAACCCTATCTGCACCGTGCTCCTCTGCATTCTTGTGGATCCTCAAAAGATCCTCGAGAGGTGTTCTCGTAGCATCCTCTGCAGAGAATGCCACAAAGAGGCCGTGATCCTTGGCGTATTCTATTGCATCCATTCCCATCTTTTCCACTTCCTCCAACGTCCTACGAAGTTTGTACTTCAGATGTAGGGGAGATGTGGCAATAAAGATTATAACACCATCTACATCACAGTAGAGTGCCTTATCTATATCCTCCTTTAGAGCCCTTGAAAGGGCCAGTATATCAGCGTTCAGTCCCTCATTTGCTATCTCCTTTATAGTCTCCCTCTCCCTATCAGATACAGCAGGAAAACCAGCCTCTATCTGTTTAATTCCTAATTCATCCAACTTCCTTGCAATATCTAACTTCTGCTCTTTACTGAAACAGACACCTGGCGTCTGTTCTCCATCCCTTAATGTAGTATCGTAGATGTATAGTTCTTCAACATCTATGTTTAACTTGGGATTGTAGGGACATCCTTCTTTCCACTTCATAACCTTTCACCAAGATAGAAGTTATTAGAGATCGGAACTACCAGTTCATATTAGATTAAGATAAAGTATAAGGGAATATAGGAAATGTGTAAAAACCTTATTTAGTATTTAATAACAAACCAATAAAATATATAATTCATCACTAAATATTAAACTTCTTCATAATATTAAAATATACTAAAACCCTAGTTCCCATCAAGATTGTAATTAAAAAATAATAATTATTATGATAAAAATAATAAAAATCTTAAGAGGGAATAATAATAAAATAAACCTTAATTCCCATCAAAGTAAGATTTAGATAATAAAAAAAATAATAAAATTAATAATAGCAAACTGTTAAGAAGGATCTGCTCCACTTCCATAGTATCTTAGGGCAATCTTAGGAGATTATCTCTTATTTTGATTTTAATATCTTCTTTTTATACTTTCTATTTTTATAATTATTATTCTTATCAGAATTTTTTTGATGGGAATTAGGGTTATACTAAAATATATTGAGGATTTTAAAAAATAGTTTTCTCAATTCTATTGGTAAATATCCAGAATCTCAATAAAAATAAGAAAATAACTATAAAAATATATATCCAAAAACATAAAAAATAAAAAACATTGCTTACCTTCGCCCTCTTTTTTATTTTTATTTAATTTTTAAATCATTTATCCTTTACTATTTTTGATTATATGTTTAAAAACTAGGTTTTTAACTATAAAAATACAACAACAAAAACAGAAAATATAATTATTTTACTTCAAATAAAGTTCCAAAGGTAAAAATTCATCCTTTTCTAGGTCGTAGTACTCTATTTCTCCTGTATCTATCCTGAAGTACCACCCATGTATTGAAAGTTCTCCATTTTCCACTCTCCTTTTTACTCCTGGATACGTCATGAGATTCTCGATCTGGAATTTTATGGAGATTTTCTCTGTAAGTTCTGCAAGTTTCTCTTTGTCCACCGTCTTGTTTTCTATCTTTTCTAAAACATACTTTTTAACTGGCTCTGCAACCTTTAACCACTTCTTTATGGCCATCATCTCTGGGTCATCTGGAATATCTTGGTAGAGAGATGTACAGGCTCCACACTGTGAGTGGCCACAGATTATAATATGCTCCACTTTCAACACTGAAACTGCATACTCTATTGCCGATGCAACACCACTGTACTCTAAAGCATGTTCATGTGGTGGTACAAAATTCCCTATAACTCTCAAGACAAAGAGATCCCCAGGATCACTTTGTGTTATTATATTTGGAGCAACCCTTGAATCACTACAGGTTATAAAGAATACTTTTGGTTTCTGGCCCTCTTCAGCCAATTTACGGAATAATTCCTTATTTTTTTCATAGTAATTCTTTTTATACTCCATGTAGTTTTTTATCAATGTATTTAAATCTTTACCTTCCATACTTACAACACCTGATTCTGTGGTTTCTGTTTTCTGTCCTTCTTCTGAATATTTTAACTTCATTTCAATTTTTTATAAACTTAATGATCCTAATAATTATTTTACTATAAAATAATTATTTTTATTTATTATTTTTAATAAGAACTAAATCTATAAAAAATTAAATATTATCAGAGGATTTGTCATAGCCCTTCCCATTCGAGAAATTCCCATATATTTAAAAATTACCTTATAAAGAAACTTTATCCTCTAGGATGGGAGGATGTCAACTCTAAAAGATATACCTCGTCTCCCACCTTCACATTTTTTAATATCTCTATATTCTTAACCACTCTACCTACAATATTAGTACCTTCAAAGGTTTCCCCTGTAGGACCGTATTTATCATGTGGGTTTAACCTTACACCTATGTACCCCTTATATCTTTTAACCATATTTGTTACTCCTATATAACCTCCCTCTACCCTTTCTGAGGGCGTATTTTCAGGTAGTAATCCACGGGCATAATTTTCGTTCCTTTCAAACATTACCATATCTCCTACCTTGAAATACACCTTCAACTTACCTATCCTCCTTGTAGTGAGTCCAGAGGTTTTTCTAAAGTACCAGGCAGTTCTTGGGGCCTTGCTATCAAATATCTCTATATATAACAGTTTATCTGGAGATAGTCCTTTAGTTATTACCTTCTTAGATTTAAGTACCTCTAAGGTGTACTCTGGTTTCTGTTCAACCACTATAGCATTATCGTCCTTATCTCCTTCCCTCTCATGCTCTATACCGTATCTACTGAATAACTTAGAAGCCTCACCTTGAGTCATTCCTAAGACATTTAATCTCTCAGGTTTCAACTTAACAGTTATAACGCCTTCATCTGAAAAATCTACTAACTCCATGCCCTTTGTTATCCTACCTACCACAGTATGTGAAGGAGTGGATGTTCTCCCATCCCTGTAAATATAAACCTTACCAACACCCTCCCCACTGTTTCTAACTGTAATAGCACCTCTAAACCTATCTTCTATGTTTTCCTCTTCTATATCAAGACTCTGTAATCTACAGTCTGCAATATAGGTATTTGTATGCTCCCCGATCTCAAAGTAGTTGTTCTCCATAAGTGCAAGGACATGCTCAACAGTTTGAGGAGGTCCATCTAACTCTCCTTCGCAGTAGGTCCAAATCTTCCAGCCCTCTTCAAGTTCTATATTGAGATCCTTTGTTGTTAGATAATCCACCATCTCCTTTGATTCCCTTAGAGGTTCTATGGAGAGTATTCTATCCTCTGGAGTTAGTTGGGAGAGTATCTTCTTACCTCCTATAAGAATCCCTATTTTTGGATTCTCAATACCGTATACCTCTGTAGTGTCCTTCTTGATAAATACTAGATGTCCTTCCTCCTTATCAAATCCAGATATACTTAGTACTACATCCCATTTCTTAAATTTCTCGGGCTTATTACTCATCTCTAAATCTATGGTAATAGGCCCAAATGCGACATCAGATATTCCTCTCCATCTAACACTCTTATTAACAAATTTCTTATAGTTTCTATTCCAAAAATCTACCACCTTAGAATCTTCAGTTATACCTATTATCAATACTCCCTTAGTTGTGGTGATCTTGTATTTCTTAGATCTTTTTACCTCCTTTTTTACTCCCTTCACTATTACTACATTACTCCCCTCAATATAAAACTCTCCCTCAATCACGTCTTTAAGGGTTTTTCCTTCCTTTTCCTTACCATTTACAAATACCTTTACCATGGGATCCTCTCCTAATACTTTTATATAGTTAAAAAGATATATTGGGTATAAAATTATTTTAATTATATTAATTACTATAAAAATTGTGGGGAAATAATTATGGAGGACAATGTCTCATTACAGTCACGTAAGAGATTAACTTCAAAGGCTAGAAAGATACTTAGAGCACAGTCTCACTCACTATCACCTGTGGTATGGATAGGAAAGGAAGGTGTAGATAAGGTTATAAACGAGGTAAAAAGACAGATAAAGGATAAAGGGCTTATAAAGGTTAAAATTAGAAGGATAGCACTGGAGAAAGATACTCGGGAAAATATTGCTAGAAAACTGGCTTCAGAGGCAGATGCGGAAGTTGTAAGTTTAGTTGGGAATGTAATAACACTGTTTAGGCCAAGGGAGGGGTGGAAGAGATACACCAGTAAAAAGAGTGAGAAGTCTAAGTATATAAAGGAGTTTGAAAAGTTGAAATTTGCTAAGAAATTTAGAGGGTCTTAGGTTGTATACTGCAAAATACATTGAGAATTCAATAAAATATTCATTCCTTTTATTTATATTACTGTTCTTAGTGTATCAATTTTTTATATTATTATTTAATTAATTAAATTTAAATATATTGGAATAAATAGATATTATTAACATAATATAGAAGGGAAAATAATTGGGGATAAAGATGAAAAATAAGAATTTTATCCAGGATCCTGAATCTAAATTTTTTGAAGTGTTGAAGGATGTTTTTATAGGTGCAGAGGTTGAGGGGGAGTCTGGATACATCAACCTAATGAGGATAAAGACGAAGTATTTTGATAAGATCTTTAAGGAGTTGCAGAAAGAGATAGATGAAAAAACAGAGGAGTTTCCAGAGTTTAAAAAGGAGTTATTCGATAAACTTTACAGTTTCTTTAGAAGGTACTTCAGTGAGAGTGGATCTATTTACTTCAGATACACTCCCTTTCATGAGAGGATCTACGAGAGGGTTTATACAGATAACAGGGACGTTGTAATGTTCTGGAAAACCCATATGCTATACTACGTCAAGACAGATATACAACCTAAGGGGATGGAAGTTGAGATAGATGGTGTGAGGTTTATTTTCGATGTCTCCAAGTTGGAGCATAAAAAAACTAACGAGAAGAGGAAGTTGATCTTTGAGTTGAAGGAGGTTAGGGATGGTACAGTTGTATTTAACGTACTCTACTCTGAAAGGGGGAGGAAAACTAAATTGAAGGATATCTTAAAGGAGTTGAAGAAGAAAGGTATAGTGTTAGATGAGGAGACCTTAGAGAGAACTTTTAGGGTTTTTGAAAAGCAGAACGAGGTGGATTACTTTATAAACAAAAATGCAAGGGGGTTTTTGAAGGAGCAGTTTGATCTCTGGTTTTATCAGTATATCTACTCCGATGAGACAGAATTCACTGAAAGGAGGGTTAAACAGTTGAAGGTTTTGAAGGAGATCGCCTATAAGATCATCGACTTTGTGGGGCAGTTCGAGGATGAGTTAGTTAAGATCTGGCAGAAACCTAAGTTTGTTTTAAACAGTAACTATGTGATCACCTTGGATAGGATCGCTAAAAAAGAAGGGGGAATAGAAGTTATTGAAAAAATAGTGGATAGGTTGATTGAACAGAAGAGGGAGTTTAAGGGAGAGTTAGATAGATGGAGGAGTATTAAAGAAAATAACAGATCTTATAGGGAGAGGTTTGAGGAGGTTGGGGAGATAGGGAATCAGGTAGTTGAGTGGTATCTGTTGGATTTAGTCGATGAGGATTTCGATCCTAAGGGGATCTTGATACCAACTATAACAGGTAAAAACTTGAATCCAGAGTGTCGATTTTTACCAATTGATACAAGGTATTTTAAAGATTTAGAGGTTGAGATCTTAAGTTTGTTTGACAACTTAGATGAGGAGTTGGACGGGTGGTTAATTAAGAGTGAAAACTGGCAGGCTTTGAATACCATACTACCGAAGTTTAAGGAGAAGGTGCAGACGATCTATATAGATCCGCCCTTTAATACTGGAAGTAACGAATTCACCATGTACATTAACAGGTTTTTAGATTCCGCCTGGATAACGATGATGGAGAACAGGTTGAGATTGGCAAGGGAATTTTTGAAGGATACTGGGAGTATATTTGTTAGAATAGATTACCACGGGAACCATTATGTTAGGTTTTTGATGGATGATATATTTGGGAGGGAGAATTTTAGGAATGAGATAGTTTTAAAGAGAGGTGATGTACCAAAGGGTGAAGTTAATAAATTACTTACAGGGACAGAATCTCTATTCTTTTATTCTAAATCATGGGAGAAGATGCTGTTTAACTATCCTGTTAAAAAGAGAAAGGAACAAAAATGGCTACCTATGCACCTCCCAGGTGAAAGATCTACATATGAACTTCAAGTAAGATACTTCTTTGGAAAACCGTTATTACCGCCAAAAGGTAGACATTGGGCACTTTCACAGGAGAAGATCGATGAGTTTATAAAAAAAGGAAAGATAAGAATCAATAAAAATAAAGAATATATAGATACACAGGGTAATTTAGTAAAAGGAATGCCGGAAATTCTACAGTCCCCTGAGGAGAAACTAACTTCAAATTGGACAGATATACCTTCCTATGTTATTCCCAGTAAATTTGGATTTCCAACAGAAAACTCCGAACAACTCCTTAAAAGAGTTGTCCAATCAACATCAAACCCTGGAGATATAGTTATGGATTTCTTCCTCGGCTCTGGAACAACAACGGCGGTAGCACATAAGTTAAAGAGAAAGTGGATAGGAGTAGAGATGGGGGAACACTTCTACACTGTAATCTTACCTAGGATGAAGAAGGTTTTAGCCTATGATAAATCTGGAATCTCAAAAGATAATGACGTTAAAGAGATCTACAACAAGGATAATGCAGGAGGTTTCTTCAAATACTACCAATTAGAACAATATGAAGACACCTTAAGAAGGGTTAAATACTCAGATACCGATCCATTCTTCGATCCAACAGAGGATCCCTACAATCAATACATATTTATGAAGGATTTAAAACTCCTGGAGGCGTTAGAGATAGACTATAAAAACAACAAGGTTAAGGTTAACCTTGAAAAACTCTACAAGAATATAGACGTTGCAGAGACTATCTCCAACTTATATGGAAAGTGGATAAAGAGAATTGGAGAGGGATATGTAGAATTTGAAGATGGAGAAATAGTGAATACTGATAATTTAGATTATAAATTAATCAAACCTTTAATATGGTGGTAAGTAGATGACAGTAAACAGTAAAAAAGAACAATAATTAAAATAATAATTAAAGATTTTAAAATAAGGACTTTCCATCATCCCAGATATAAAATTTTAAAAAGAAGTATTGAAAAAAGATGATCCTCTTAACGATTTTTATATTTATTATTTTTATCATTTCTTTTATCATTATTATTATTTTTTAAACCAAATGATTTCAGGGAAAAATATAAGGAACTTATATATTAAAGAACTAATAAAAAAATAATCTAATGATAATATGGTGGCAAATATAATCCTTAAACCTATCCTACAATCAATAGTTGAAGATATAGATTTTGACTCCTTACCAGGTAATTGGAACATCTTAGACACTGTAAGTTTTTCCAAGGATAAAAAACTCTGGGACTTCCAACAGGAATCCCTTAAAAATGCTATCAAGGTTTTATACCTCTACTTTAAAGAGGATAAAGGGGATAAAAAAAGATTCTACCAAAGGTACGATTTAGATGAAGATCTAGAAAAAAACTTAGATATAAGACTCTCCAGGTTAAAGAAGAACCTCTCAACTATCATAAGAGAGTACTATCCAGTTGAAAACAACAGGATAAAGTTTTACAACTTCATAAACAGGGCCTCTTTCTGGATGGCTACAGGAAGTGGAAAATCCCTTATTATCGTAAAACTCGTTGAGATCCTAAAAAGACTGATGGAATTAAAAGAGATTCCCGAGAGGGATATACTGATCCTTACCCACAGGGAGGATCTACTAAATCAGTTGAAAAAACATGTGGAGGAATTCAACCAGTTGGCGGGAGAAAGGGGGTTCAGAATAAACTTCGTAGAACTAACTGACTACGAGAGGATAAAAAGGGAGAGTTTAATTCCATATCTCAAGGAGATAACAGTTTTCTACTACAGATCCGATCTAATAGGGGATGAGCAGAAGGAGAAGGTAATAGACTTTAGAAACTACGAAAACAATGGAAACTGGTATATAATCTTAGACGAGGCTCATAAGGGGGATAAGGAGGAATCTAAGAGGCAGATGTTTTACTCCATTATGTCAAGGAACGGTTTTCTCTTCAACTTCTCTGCAACTTTTACAGATCCAAGGGATATTATAACAACAGTTTACAACTTCAACTTGGAGAAGTTTATCTCAGAGGGCTACGGTAAGCACATCTATATACTTAAAGAGGATATGGAACCTTTTAAAGATAGGAGGGATTACAACAAGGTGGAGAAGCAGAAGATCCTTTTAAAATCTCTAATCCTACTTACATACCTTAAGAAGGTTAGGGAAGAGATAAAGGAAGTTGCCGGCAATATCTACCATGAACCTCTGATGTTAACACTGGTTAACACCGTAAACTTTACAGAAACTAAGGATGAAAAACCTGATTTAACCTTATTCTTCCAGGAGATAGAGAGAGTAGGAAAGGGAGATATAAATAAAGATATCTTTGAGACAGTTAAGGATGAACTACTCCAGGAGTTTTCAGAGGATTCTAAGTTGATATACGAGGACATCCCCCTCAAGGTTAAAAGGGATATAATTAAAAGTATAAAAATAGAGGATATTCTAAAGTACGTCTATAACTCCGAGAGTTTTGGAGAGGTAGAGGCAATAACTATCCCTGGAAAAAAGCAGGAGGTTGTATTTAAACTAAAAACCAGTGATAAACCTTTTGCATTAATTAAAATTGGAGATGCTGTAAAGTGGATAAAGGACAACCTCAAAGGGTACGAAGTTATAGAGAGTTATGAGGATAAAAGTATATTCGAAAACCTTGACGAGAGGGAAGATATAAACATCTTAATGGGATCCAGAGCCTTCTACGAAGGTTGGGACTCCAACAGGCCAAATATTATACTCTTCATAAATATAGGTGTTGGAAAGGATGCAAAGAAGTTCATAATTCAATCTGTTGGAAGGGGGGTGAGGATAGAGCCAATTAAAGGTAAGAGGAGAAGGTTGAGAAACCTCTACAACAGGGGAGAGGATGGAGGTATCTACAAGAGAATAGTAAGTATTAAAGATGGTAGATACCTGATAGACTCTATAGAAACACTCTTTATATTCGGGACGAGGAGAAAGGTACTCTCTGAAGTTATAACCACTTTAAAGATGGAAAAAGAACCTGCAAAAACTATCCAGTTGAGAAAAAATAAAGATGCAGAAACCTACGCCCTCCTAATCCCAGTATTCAAAGTTTCCAAAAAGAAACTTTATCAAGAGAGGGAGATACAGAAATTCGTAGTATCGGAAACCTTGTTTAACGCCCTTAGGGAGTACTTCACCTCTACAGATGAGAGGATCCCCATAGTGGAGAACAACATAACACCAGATCTCCTCCAATATATAAAAAACAGTTTTAAGGACAGGGAGAGGTACTATAAAATTGTCCAAGACTCTTCCATCCCATTCAAGGTAGCACTACAGAAGTTGATAAATCACTTCAACATCAATATCGAGGAGTTAGATAGATTTAAAGTATTAGAGGAGGAGATAATTCACTTCAAAAAGATAAAGGTATTCCTAAAAGAAGAGGAAATCAACGAGTTAAAGGAGAAGATAGAGAAGGTTTATAAATATATAGATCCTGAAACTAGGAAGGATGAATTAAAAACAATGTTTGAGAGGGGAGAGATCTCCATAGAGGAGTACACATCTGAAATAGAGAAGTTGGCAAAGACTTCAAAGGAAGAAAACTTCAAAGATCTAAAGATAAAAAAGATAGTTAATCACTACTACATCCCCCTAATCCTCTCCAAAAAAGAAAAAGTAGATTATATAAGACATATAATAAAGACAAAAAGTGAGGTGAAATTTATAGAGGATCTGGAAAACTACCTCAACAGTAGGGATATAGACGTTGACTGGTGGATGTTCAGTAAGATAGACGAGTACTTAGATGAAATATATATCCCCTACTACGATCCAGATAGCAATAAAATAAGGAGGTTTAAACCAGATTTCATATTTTGGTTAAAAAAGGGAAAGGATTACTACATCCTATTTGTGGATCCAAAGGGGATAAAACATACAGAGTTTGAGCATAAGGTAGATTACTTCAGAAAGATATTCGGCGATATAGAATCACCAAAGGTATTTGAATTTGACGGTTTTAAAATCAGGGTTTACCTGTATTTATATACAGAGGATAGAAATAAACTCTCTGAAGGGTATAGAAAATACTGGATCGATGAGGTAGGGGATATATTTAAAATATTACAATGATATTTTAAAAAATAAAAGATTTTATAAAAAATATTATAATTAACTTTTAATCATCACTTTGATGAGAATTAAGGTAAGGGGTTCTGGGAGACAATCTTTCAGAGAGCTAGTATTATGAAAAATTTGATAAATTAGGAAAACCAATTTTATAATATCTTCAAATATCTTTCCTAAGAATGTTTGGAGATGCTATGTAGACAGGTCAGTAGGGTTCTTAGTAAATATTATATACCCCTATTCTATAATATAGGAACTTGCTCAATACCCCTCTCTTTTGATATAAATTATAATAAGTATGAAAAATTTTTTATAAATAATTAAAAAAATATATAAAAAATTTTTGAGGTGTAAAAGATGACAACAGTGTACGATGTGCCTCCATCAAAACTTATTGAAAAGGTGGCAAAAAAGTTGAAGGAGATGGGCATAGATAAACCAGAGTGGGTAGATTTCGTCAAGACAGGGGCCCATAAGGAGAGGAGACCACATGATCCAGAATGGTGGTATATAAGATGTGCCGCTATCCTTAGAAAGATATATATCGATGGTCCTGTAGGGGTAGAGAGACTAAGAACTGCATACGGTGGTAGGAAGAACAGAGGTCATAAACCTGAGAAGTTTGTAAAAGGTAGTGGAAATATTATAAGAAAGGCTCTACAGGCACTGGAGAAGTTAGATCTTGTAACAAGAACTAGAGAGGGTAGGATAATTACTCCTAAGGGACAGTCTCTACTGGATAACACGGCAAAAGAGGTTAAAGATGAGATTATAGAAGAAGTACCTGCCCTCTCCAAATATTAAAAAGGGGGTAAATATGGATATTGAAGAGATAAGAAGAAGAAAATTACTAGAACTACAGAAAAGAATGGCTGCCAATAAAATGACTGATGAAGAGCAGCAGGCCCTCCAACTTCAACAACAGTACGAATTACAGAAAAAAAGGATATTGAAACAGATACTTACAGAACCTGCGAGGGCTAGGTTGGCTAGGTTGAGATTGGCAAAACCTGAACTTGCCGCCCAGGTAGAACTTCAACTTCTCCAATTGGCACAGATGGGAAGGATCCAGGTACCTATCTCCGATGAGGAGTTGAAGTCACTCTTAGAAAAACTCCATGAGATGAGTAAGGCTAGAAAGAGAGAGATAAAGTTCATTAGAAAGTAAAAAAAGGTCTTCATATGAAAAAGGCCTACGTCCTATTCAGTGGAGGAAAGGACAGTTCATTGTCAGCATTACTTTTGAAGAAGTTGGGATATGAGGTTGAACTTATTACTGTAAATTTCGGAGTATTGGACTCCTACAAGTACGCCCAGGAAACTGCAGATATATTGAATATTCCCCATAAAGTGGAGTTTCTAGACAGGGAAATTATCGAGAGAGCTGTAGAGATCATCCTAAGTGATGGATATCCTGGCAAGGGTATCCAGTATCTCCATAAGAGGGTTATAGAGATATTGGCAGATAAGTACAAAGTTATAGCAGATGGTGTTAGAAGGGACGACAGGGTGCCGAAGTTATCTCACTCTGAGATACAGAGTATAGAGATGAGGAAGGGCATTGAATATTTAAATCCCCTTATGGGCTTTGGACATAAGACTATTAAATATCTCGTAGATAGGTACTTCATACTCTCCCAAGGAGAGAGTGATAGTATATTAAAGTCAGATTACGAGAGTGAAATTAGAGCCCTGATAAGGGCTAAAGGTAGAGATCCCAAGGATTACTTCCCTAAGCATACTCAGTCTAGAGTGATAGGGTTAAAAAAGGAGAGTGAGGTGTAAGTATGGGATCCATAAAACCACTTGGAAAAAAGTTGAGACTTGCCAAGGCTTTAAAGCAGAACAGAAGAGTTCCACTATTTGTGATACTAAGAACTAAAGGTAAGGTTAGATCTCATCCAAAGATGAGGCATTGGAGAAGAAGTAAACTTAAGAAGTAAGTTATACATTTACCTAATAAATAGTCTATATTTTTTCAATTCTATCCTTTTTTAGAATTTTTATTCCTATTATAGGCAATATTAAATTTATATAAAAATTAAAAATAATAACTATTATAATAATAAAAATATAAAAAGTAAAAATGAATAGAATAAAAAATAACTACAAAAAGAGATAAAAACTTCTAAGAAGAAGGTTTAACAGAAACCTTGCCTGTTTTCTCCAGTACTCAGTGCAAACTAGAGGATAAGGGAATATTTTTTGCTTTCCTACCTGTATTTATTCTTTATTTGGATATTAATATATTAAGATTTTTGTTTTTTGATTTTTAATTATTCTTTTTATTATCATTCTTTTATTTAAGATTCTCGATGACTGTTGTTAATTTAAAAAGTTTTGTTTATTACTATTTTTTATTTATATCAATCTACATCTTCCCTGGGCACTCTATCCCTAACAACCTAAGGCCATTCTCTATAACTATCTTTGTAGATTCTACAACCTTCAACCTGGAGTACAGTATATCCTCATTTTCCTCCTTGAGTATTGGACAGTTCCCGTAGAAACTGTTAAACCTCTGGGCAACCTCTAACATATAGTGTGCAAGGGTTTGAGGTTTCAAAGACTCTCCAGACATCTCGAGGATCTTTGGGAACTTCAGAAGGGCTTTTATAAGTATCTTCTCCTGATCCTTCATCTCGTAGTTGAAGAGTTCCTTAGGATCCTTATCCTCTACCTTACCTATCTCCTTAGCATGCTCCAATATTCTACAGCATCTAGCATGGGCATACTGTATAACTGGACATCCCACCTTCTCAAAGTCCAAAGCCTCCTCCCATTTAAATACCATAGGTTTCTCTGGAGATACCCTTACTATGTTGTACCTAACTGCACCTACAGCGATTTTATGGGATATATCTTTTATCTCCTCATCCCTGGCAATACCTCTCTTTTTAACCTCTCCAATAGCCCTCCTCTCAGCCTCCTCAAGGAGTTCGTCTAAACTTACAAACCTTCCCCTCCTTGTACTCATGGATCCCTCCGGCAGAGATATGAACTCGTAGAATATCACCTTTGGAGTCTTAGAATTCAACAGTTTTAAGGAGGCATTTACCATCTCTGCGGTAAGTTTATGATCTGCACCTAAGACGTTTATACCTATATCACAGTTTGACATCTTGTCCAGATGGTAGGCTATATCCCTTGTGGAGTAGAGGGTAGTGCCGTCTAATCTCATCAATACAAGTTTCTTCTCAATTCCAAATTCTGATAGATCAAGTTTATATACATCTTCTTTTACTACTTTACCAGTCTCCATCAATCTTTTTATAACCTCCTTTACCATCCCGTTCCTTACGTACTCACTCTCCCATACAAATACGTCATGCTTAATATTAAGATTATCTAAGGTCTCCCTAATACCCTCTAAGGCGTAATTTACTGCCCACTGGAATCTCTCTACTACTGGACTATCCTCCTTATTCTCCAAAGATCCCTCGTACTCCCTCATTATCCTTCCTATCTCATCCTCCAGTTGAGGATCCTCCTCTAAGAGTCTATTTGCCTTTACGTAGATCTCTCCAATGGCATGATCTGGTTTTTTACTCTTATCTATCTCAAACCTCTCTAAACCGAAGACAACAACAGCCTCCTGCCTCCCCATGTCATTTACATAGTAATGAGTTTCTACATCATAACCGATAAACTCTAGTATCCTCCTTAAACTGTCTCCTATTATGGCATTTCTACCATGGCCTATATGGAGGGGACCGTTGGGATTTGCAGAGGTGTGTTCAAGGATTACCTTCTTATCTTTTTTCTTACCTCTACCGAAGTTCTCCCTCTCCCTAAGTATCTTACCTATACCATCCTTGGAATACTCCTTATAATCTAAAAAGAAGTTTATATAACCGTTAACTGCCCTCACATCACTAACATAGGGAATACTTTCAGATTTTAACCTCTCTCCCAACTCCTCTGCAATAACCTTCGGAGGTTTTCTAAGTACCCTCGCCAACCTGAAGGATACATTCGTTGAATAATCCCCCAACTCCAAGGAAGGTGGCTCATCTAACTGTATATCTCCAACATCCTCCTCACATATCTCCTGGATCTTTCTGTAGATAGCATCTTTTATAGTATTCTCTACCTCTATCATGGTATCACTTTAATGATCCCTCCTTACTCCTAACTATAAAATCAACTACCTTATCCAACCCCTCGTTAGTCTTAAGGGATGTAAGTACTACCTCCATCTTATCGTTTATACTCTCAGCGTCCCTCTTCATCTTCAAGGGATCTACACCTACAGCCTCTGCAACATCTATCTTATTTATAACAGTGAGATCTGCAGTTTTAAATATCATGGGATGTTTCTTAACTGTATCGTCTCCCTCTGTAACACTTATTACAACTATTCTCTTATGGGCACCGAGATCGAAATCTGTAGGACATATTAAATTCCCCACATTCTCTATAAAGAGTATATCTAACTCCTCCAAGTTAAGATCCTCCAGAGCATGACTTACTAAATGAGCATCTAAGTGGCACTCCTTGCCAGTGTTCAAGGGAACAACCTCCACACCATATTTCTTAAACCTCTCTGCATCGTACTTGGCTATAACATCCCCTGCAATACATCCTATATTGTATCTGTCCTTTAATTTTTCAATTAACTTCTCTATAAGTAATGTCTTCCCACTACCAATGGCACCCATGAAGTCAAAGGCGGTGACGTTATACTTATCTAAAAGTGCCCTGTTCTTATCTGCAAGTTTCTTATTGGCCTTTAAAAGATCTCTTTCAACGTCCAAAACACTTACAAAGTGCATAATCTTCACCTGTAGCATTTTATAAAATAATTTTTTATAATAATTATATTAAATAAACGAAACTTAATAAAAAATTTTATAATAATTTTAGAGACAATTAAAGTTAAAAATAATATCTTAAATTGTTAATACATAAATAAACTGTTAAAATAGTAATAATTAGGATAAAAGAATGAAAACAGGTAGCAAAGTAAAATTTAGTCCTTGACTCTCGAACTACCCTGAGTACTGGAGAAACTTGACAGGATTTCTATTAAACCTTTTTTAAGAGTTTTTATCTCTTTATATTTGATAATTTTTTAACTATTTTCATAATTATTTTAATTATTTTTATTATAATTTAAAAAACTATGTTCATAACTTAAAAAACAAAAAAAGTATCGATTAATACATCCTTATTATACTCTGAAGTACTGGATCTGTAACTTCATTCTCAGGGATCTCTTCGATCTTCTCAATTTTAATAAGGGTTCTCTTTACATGGTGTTTACTTCCCATTTCAGAGTACAGATACTCTAGAGCATCTTCCTTTTTTAGAGCCCTGTACTCCTTTCTAAAGAACATAGGTTCCTCCTTACCAAGTATTCTCCCAGTTATTCTGTAGATCTTTATCATCTCTATCACCCCATTACTCTATTAGATCCAAGGCTTCCTCTATCTTTAACATTTCAGGCCCTGTTGTGTCTCCACCTACGATAGCGCCCTTTGAATTTGCAACAATACAGGCACCTACTGAAGGATTACCCTTATTGGCAGTACCTCTCTCCAGTATATCTATCTTGAAGATATCTTTCAACTCCTCTATTTCCTCCTCAGAAGTGTTTGGATGGACTAGGCCCCCCTTATTTGTAACAACTAAGTTGGAACCCACAGTACTTAACCCCGCAACATCTCGAGGCACTACCTCCACATTTAATATATCTTCTATCTCCCTTCTATACCCCCTCAATTCGTTGGATATTATACATCCCCTGTCGTTAGTGGCTATAAGATTACCAAAGGCAGTATTTTTCGCCTCCACTTTTTCGATAGCAATATCTATATCGTTCTCTCTTAAAAATCCCTTTAGTGTTTCTATCTCATCCTTTGAGGTTAAGGGAGGAAGTACTATACCGTAAGAATTTGCCACAGAGAGAGAACCTATTAGAGAACTGTTTCCAATATTTAGGGCTTTAACAGGGACTTCTAATATACGGGAGTATCTCTCTAAGGCCCTCTCTTCAACAAAGTGAGGAAAGAGTCCAAATAATTCAGTGGCAAGGGAAAGTACTCCTAACGTAGGTATCCCTGAAAAATACTCCTTTATCACCCTCATAGACACCACAGATTGTTCGAAAATCTTATTCTACAAGTATAGCCCTTACTACGTTATCCTCCTCTTTAATCACCTTAACTCTTATTCTAGGAGGAATCTTAGATATACCTCTTTCCCATACTTTCTCGTTTATGGACCTATCTAACTTGATTACCTCGCACTTAGTATGTCTCTTCAGGAATTCTCTAATCTTTTTTATGGCCCTTGGAGCCCTTTTTGTAGCTACAGATCTGTTGGTAACATCCCTTAACGGTATTGTGTATATCCTCTCCTCCATGTTTTACACCCTTTTACCTTGATACTTAAGGTTTTCTATATTTTAAAGAATATCTTATTTAAAGGTTATGGTGAAAGTTATTATAATTATATTAAATAGAAAGACATATATAACCTAAGGATAGTATGAATATTGTCTAAAAAAGTATGATGAGGTAAAAGTATGGAGGCGTTAATTCTAGTAGGTCATGGTAGTAGATTACCCTATTCAAAAGAATTAGTTAGTAAAATTGCAGAGAGAATAAGAGAGAGAAACATCTACCCCATTGTAGAAATAGGTATGATGGAGTTCAACGAACCAAATATATCCCAAGCGATTAAAAAGGTAATAGAGAAAGGTGCTAAGAGGATAATTGTAGTACCTGTGTTTTTAGCCCATGGAAATCATACAAAGAGAGATATTCCTAAGATCTTAGGAATATATAACGGAGAAGAGGAGGATTCTCATCACCATGAACACCATCATCACCACCACCATCATGAGGAACCTGTGGAGATCCCAGAGGGTGTAGAGATAATATATAGAGAACCTATTGGACCAGATGACAGATTGGTAGATATTATTATAGATAGAGCCCTTGGAAATTAAGGGACATAAATTTTTTATTTTTCTCTTCAGTAGGAGATCGATAGGAGTATTAATTATAAATAAAAACTATGAATTTTACTGTTTTAAGTACTGAACAAAAAAAAACTATTATGTATTTTAGTCTAATAATAAAAATTAAAAAATTATTGAAAATAAAAAAGTTAATAAACAGTTGAAAAGGTAAATCTCGCCGTTATCTGGAATACTTTAAAAACTAACTTTATTTAGCCTTGGTAATTATTCAAAAAAGTTATTTAATATTATAATTTTTTATTTTTTATTCTTTTTTATATCTTATATTTTACTTTTTTGATAAAAAATAGAAACAAGAGTTGTAAATTTTTGGTTTAATGATTTAAAATGTTAATGATTTGAAGGGTCCCAGATGGGTTCCCCTTCAAATCCCCTAAATATCTCCGCAGGATGTAGGATACCCAATATTACCGGTTTTTATAACATTTCATTTATTTTCTTACTCATAATCTTGAAGACTTCTTCATCTGTAAGAACTCCCTCTGGAGGCTCTACAACCTTCTTCAGTTCCAATGGGACACCATCCATTCTGTATGCAATTCCACCAACTTCTACCCCTGTGAAGGCAGTTGGTATTATTATGTTAGACAGTTCAGTTGTAGGTGTTTGGTGTGGTTCTACACATATTACAGGTATCTTTGCTATATGCTCTACAGCCTTCTGTGGGAAGTGTGCTCCTGGATCTGATGCAATGTTCATCATTACGTCGACCTCTCCTCTAAGTAAGAGGTCAATGGTACTTGTCTCCCCTGGGTTGTACCTTGGATAACCTCTACTGAAGTCCACTGCATAAGGATATCCTGTTAGCCAGGATATTACCTGGTTGAACCCATTTACGTTGTAGTGCCCTCTCATTGGCATCAGTCCAAATTTGGTATAGGCGTTGAGATCCCTAATCAGACATATTGCGTTGTCTATAATTCTATGTTTACCTCTACTCATAGTTACTCCCATACCAAAGTACAACTGCCCAAACTGAGCCTTTTTACATGCCTCTACCACTTCATAGATGGTGTCCACTGGAATCCCTGCAACTTTATCTGCGTTTAATTCCATTCCTCTGAGCACTGCCCTCATGGCACTTATCAACTCGTAGTCCTTGTTGGGCTCCACCTGTAAGTGGAGATCTGCCAACTTTGTAGTGTCTGTCTTCCTTGGATCTACTACTACAACAGTCCTATCTCTTCTTCCCCTCTCCCTGAAGAACCCTCTTGCAAATACAGAATATCTACCCATATGTCTTGGGTGGGCATGCATTGGGTTGCATCCCCAGAATATTACAAGATCGGCTCTGTTTTTAGCCTCTCCAAGGGTACAAACTGGGTATCCTACATCCTGCACAGCCAGTAGAGAAGGACCATGTCAAACAGTTGCTGTGTTATCTACAATAGCCCCAATTTTCTCCCCTATTAATATTGCCTCACGCTGTGCCTCACAACTTATAGAGGAGAATCCATAGAATACAGGAAGTTTTGACTCTACTAGCAATCTTGCAGATTCTTCAATTGCAGTGTCGTAATCTGTCTTTTTGAAGTCATCCTTCTTATTCTCTCTTATTAGAGGTTCTGTATATCTTACAGAGCCCTCAAAGTGCATGAATTTTGCATGACCTATCCTACAGGCGTTCCTTGTCCCAACAATGTGGCCGTCCTCTACCATGATTTCAATATCGTCACAGAGGCAGCCACAGAAGGGACATACAACATTTTTTACTACCTCAACCAAAGGGATCACCCCATTAATAGTAGATTCTCTACATTACTTTATACTATCATTAATATTTATGTCTTTTTATTATGTTATTTTTATATAACTATTAACTTTTTTGAAATCTATTAGAAATTTTTATTTTTAGAAAAATAAAGTATTTGTAGGTATAGATAAAGAGGATCTCAGTCACCTTTAGGGTAATATATTAATTATTAATTTTAACTAATTTTATCTCATGGTTAGAAATAATACCAGATTATAAAAAATATACCTAAATTATATATAACTTTTTTATACAATTTTAAATGTCATTACATGAATAAATGATATAATCAAACTATAAACTAAAAGAGGTTTATTCATTAATGTATATCAATGTTTAGAGTTTTGAGGGATATGAATGGCAAACAGTTTTAGCGATAAATTGAAGAAAATAAAAGCACGAAGTAAACGACTATCTAGAGAAAAATCAAAAATTATTAGTTATATTATAATAGTTATTATTTCAATAATGCTAGTATCCTTTGTAGCATACAATATATACCAGATGGAAATGAAAAAATATATTGAAAGTAATAAAAAGTTAGAAGAGGCTAAAAATACAGCAATAAATAATATTAAACAGATGTTTTCAAAGTATCCAGATGATCCTCGTCTCAAGGTATATATAACTAATATTGAAAATAGCGATTCCATAGAAGAGATAAACAAGATAGTAAATGATGCTGCAAAGTATATTGAATTTAGGAAATATAAGGAAAGAGTTATTGAAAGTATTAAACAGATGTACGGAAAGTATTATTCTAAAAGTTTATATGCCCAATATATTGTAAATAAGATAGAAAAGGCCAATTCTATTGAAGAGATAGACTCTATATTAAAAAATAGTAATATCGAAGAGAATGCGAAGATATACTATTTAAAAAGTATTGAAAATAGTGTCGATCTTAATGAATATTACGCTATTTTAGTATTTGGAAAAAAGACATTAATAAGTGGTAAAGAACTTATAGACTATGTAAAAAAATTAAGTTTGGCAGATATTAAAAATCTTACCATAGTTCCAGTATCCTTCAATAAAGTTGCAATTGTAGTTCCTGCAACTCATTGTGGTAAGATACCCTTTGAAGGAAGTAAAATAGAAATTTATGACAAAGGAAATCTTAGTATGGAACCTATACCAGGTATGGTTGATTCTGCCTATGTAATAGTTGGTAATATCAAATACAAAGAGTCTAAAAGTACATCTAGTACATTAAATGAAGATGGAGATACCACTACACTCTCAACTACTTCAGATATAGAATATTCCTTGGAAAATGTCCCTGGAGTAATCTATGCAACAGCCGCCGGGAAATTAGATTACAATAAAATAATAAGTAAATTTGGTAGGTATGGAGAGAAATTCAACAAAATAACGTCAGATACTCAAATCTTTGATGAAAATGCAAAGTATCTGTTAATTGTTTCTATTCCATCAGATACTATACCCAAGTTATTATCTATAAAGGACATGTATATAGTGAGAGTAGAGTGAGAATATGAGGGTTATTATTTCTTTGATATTACTTTTACTCTTTATTCTACCACAAACTTATGCTGAAACTATTTGTAAAATAGAAGGTACTTGGAAATTATCTTTTGAAATTACCAATATAAACCCTTATACAGTGTTTATAGCAATACCTGAGAATATATATTTTTCTGATAGATCTTTAAAATATTCTGAAAATTTCTTAAAGTTGAATGTAAATAAGAAAGTTATTACTAACAATGATATGGAAGATTATTATACAACGCTAAATGGAAAAGTTGGTATTTGGATACCTCCTTATACTACTGTAAAAATCTACAAAGACGGTAATTTCTCATATATTTTAAGCGTTTCTAAAACTCAAAATGAGTTCAAAATTGTAGGCCCTGCACTGGTGGATACTACAAAAGTATTCGATGAAACTCAGATAAAATCCCTCCGTAAATATGGTGTTAAAGTAGATAACTATAAACTCCTAGTTAATGGAAAAATTGTGAAATCATCTGATACTGAAGTATTAAGTATAGTTATCCCTGCCCCATTGGTGTTGAAGGACTACGATTCCTTCCATAAACTCCTTGGAAAATACGATGTAGATATATGGGTAGATTCTTATAGGAAGTACGTAAATAAACATAAAATGATGTCTTCAAGGAGGTACTCTGAACTTTACAACTCTCTTGATGATTCTTTAATACCAACTATGGATAACGATCTTACAGATATGGATATTAATTTGAAGTTATTTGACGTTCCTGCCATGGTATTCACTACAGATGATGGAGAAACTAAATCTTTAGAGTTTTCTTATGTAATGTATAAGTATTAAAGGTGTTTCCTTTATGAGAGGACAGATATCCTTGGAATTCTCAATATTATTCCTCTCTCTCCTAGTTGTTGTAATAATAACAACTATGATCCCTGGTATGTACGGATTTGGAAGAACAATAGAGACCTCCTCTGCAAGTTTAGGGCATGGAGCTCTATCTAAACTTAAGACAAACATAGAGATGTTATCTGTGTTGGATCCTGGCTCAAGAAAGGTTGTATATATAAAGAGCCCTCCTGGAATTTGGAGAATAAATGGTAGTAATATAATCTTAGAAGGTAATGGATATACCATATCTACAAACTGTAGTATAGTTTTAATGTCGAATGATAGTGAATATAAGACAAATCTAAGTATAATTGAAATATGCTTAGAAAAAAGAGACTATAATACCATCTATATAGAGTGGGGATAAGTATATTACTTATTGAAAATAATATCTATTTATTATAAAAATATGGAACAAAACCCAACAATAGTTTCCAAATTAATACCTTCTGGATGTTCTGATCACTATCTATATCTAAATGATAGATTTTATTCTCCTTATCTTAACACTTAGATAATTTTAGGAAATAAATTTAAGACAAAATTCCTCTGTGTCTTTTTATAGTTAAGAACATAAACATAAATACTATAAGATTATTATCTAAGATTAAAATAATATAATAAATTAAAAAATATTAATGTTAAAAAATAATAAAAAGAGATCAATAAATAATAAATTAAAAAAATAACAAAAATTCTCTTAATTCTCTTAAGAAGAGGGTTAAGAGGGTGTAACAGAAATCCTGCCCTACTCCTTCACTACATACTATAAACCTGAAGATAAAGTTATATTTTAACTAATAATTTATTATTTTATTTTTATTTGAGTATTAACAGTTTTTTAGGGTTTTTATTTTATAATTTTTAAAATTCTTATTATAAATTATGTTATTATTTATTATAGACTGGTTATAGTTTAAAAAGAGTAAAAAATTTCTATCCATCTTCTTAGTACTTAGCAAAAGAGAAGATAAAGGTAAGATTCCTTTTAACTGGTGTATCAACTTTATGTTAAATACTAATAATTTTTTCCATTTTTTAAATATAACAGTTCTTATTTTTTCTGACATTGTTTTAATGAGAGCTATGAATAAAATTATTATTTGTTTTTATTATAATATTTATTCTAATAAAAAACTTATAACCTTATTATCTCATACCTTAACCCTTTTTAAAATTCTTGATACATAATCTTCTATTTTTTTATTGATAGCACCCTTTAGAGACTCTAGAAGTCTCAGACTCTCTTCACTGATAACTATCTCCTCGTCTACATACGGAGTATTCTCAAGTTTTTTACTCCCTTTGAGAATCTCTATATCTGAGAAGGTTCCTAACAATTTCCTACCAGTGGATCTTATTTCTTTCTCTACTGTAATGCCCTCCTTCCTTCCGTAGATACTAAATAGGGGGAATTTGGTAATAGTATTGGAGCCACTCATTATTAAGGGACCTATATTGCTAAGTTTATCTACCCAGGTTCCAGTAATTATCTCTATCTTTGGAAAGTTAAGCCTCACAGTAGAGACCCAGTTCATATATTCTAAGGTAGTAATAGAACTTTTATTTTCAAAGATAGTGTTTTTCTGAGGGTTTAGGGAGTAGAAAGTTATTCTATCTAGATCTAACTCCTCTATTAAGTTCAGTAGTTTATCTATATCCTCCTCTTTCTCCCCTAAACCAAGAATAATAGTTATACCAGTTTTTAAGTTATACTCCTTAGCCTTTAACAGCATCTCTTTTGTCTTATCTAAAGGCTTCTGAGGACAAAGATATCTGTGGAGATCCTCATTTACAGTCTCCACTGCCCCTACAATACCCTCTACCACATCTAAGTTTAACCTCTCAAAGTCTACAATACCTACATTGAGATACTGTTTGGACTTTTGAAGGTATGCGACTAACTCCAAGATCCTATTTAACTCCTCAGGTGTATATCCATATCCCCCGGATATGAACTCCAACTTCCACCCTATCCTCTTCATAAGTATGGCTTCTGCCAATATACTCTCCAATCTCCTCCTGGCAGATTTAGGATCCTTTATTCTGTTTTTCTGAGTAGACATATAGCAAAACTTACAGGGATCCTTGAGATCACAGTACCATCCTAAAAAGAGCGCCCTCTTCAGATCAGTGAAGTTTCCGTGGTACTTAGTAGTTAGTTTATAGGCTTTGATAGAGTTCTCCATAACCTCTAAAGGATTCATAGAAATCTCCATTTAAAAGTTTTTAAATTTTTTCTAAAAAAGGATAAAAGTTCTAATTAGAAGTAATATATTTTTAAGAGAGAATTTTCAGGATCTATATTTTGATTTTCTAGTACTTAGAATTTTCCGAGGAATATAAACATAGATTTTCAAATTTTTATAATAATAATTATTTTTAAATTCTTTAAATAGACATTTTAAATCATTACCAAACTCTTATAAAATAAAAACAATATAGGAATAATCTAGATACTTAAAAAGATGAAACTCTCCTGTTAACGGCTTATATTCTATTTTTAATATAAATATTTTTTCTCCACCATTATTTAAATAGTGGTCTCTATGAAAATCCTTGTAGTGGGTATTAATACTCGCCCAGTGGTAAATTCTGCAAAGAGATTGGGATATAAAGTTTATTCAGTTTCTTACTACAACCCTGTAGATCTAGATGCAGACGTAAGAGACTACTTTATAAGTGATACATACCATGGACGTTTTAGTGAGAACTACGATAGTAGAAAGTTGATAAACTGTGCAGAAAAGTACGTTGATGAAGTGGATTATATTTTCATCTGTTCTGGAGTATTTGAATGTGAAAACTCTAAGACTCCTAACTGGAATGTTGCTGGCAACCTCCCGAAGAAAATAAAGAGATTAAGTAACAAATACTATATTATGAAAAAATTAGAGAACTTGGGATGTCCCATTCCTGAAACACATATCGCCTATAACTATCAACAGTTGGATAGATATCTTCAGGAGTATAATAAAGTTGTTGTGAAACCTATCTACGGTCATGGAGGTATGGGGGTTCATACAATATCTTTAAATATGAGTGATGACAAACATAGTAGTTTGCTAAAAAATTTAAAGTACCCCTGTTTAGTACAGGAGTACATACCCTCCGAAAGTTTCAGTGCATCCTATATAAGTAGGGAGTTTATCACCTTTAACAAACAGATAATTAAAAATAACAGTTATTCTGGGTGTATTACTCCCTACAATCTAGATAACCTGTTAGATGTTGGATACACCATAAAGTTGTTTGAGGATATTGTCGATTTTTTTGATTTGGAAGGGATGAACGGTATTGATTTCATGATAAAGAATGGACTCCCAGTAGTTGTTGAGATCAACCCACGAATACCGGGAACTTTTGAAACTGTGGAGATGGCTCTACAGTGCAACCTTGTAAGGTGTATAATAGAGAATGTAGAGGGGTGTAGAAATCCCTTAAAAATTGGATCTGCGAGACAATACATTAAAAAGATTCTATTCGCAGATAGTAAGGTGACCTCCTATATAAGAAAAAGTGGAAATATCGTCGATGTCCCTAAATACGGTGCTGTGATTGAAAAAGGAGAACCTTTAACTACAGTAATTGGAAGGGACATGAAGGAGGTAAAAAATACAGTAAAGGAGATCTCAAAGATGGTGATCCCATGGTCACAAGTAAGAAAAAACTATACGAAATGCTAGAAAACCCGTTAGTTCAGCAGGTACTCCTCGATATACTGGAGGATAATATAGAAGGATTTGATGTGTTATACACTCTTATTGAGTTAGGAGAAGCCACTGACGACGAGATATCTAGACGACTTAACATGAAGTTAAACACAGTAAGGAAGATACTATATAAACTCTACGATGCAAGACTTGTAGATTATACTAGAGAAAAGGAGGAAGATATTAACTGGTACACCTATACTTGGAAACCTACACTAGATAAACTACCATGGGTTGTAAGAAAAAGAGGTCAGGAGTTGTTGAAAAAACTTAAAGAGCAGTTGACACTTGAAGAGAATAATATGTTCTTTTATTGTCCAAAGTGTGAAATTAAGTACATATTTGAGGAGGCCATGGATTGTGGATTTAGATGCCCACACTGTGGAGGAGTACTTAAGGAATACGATAATAGTAGAGATATAGAGATACTTAAAAACCAAATAAAATTTTTAGAGGAAGAATTGAAATCCAATATATTTTTGGTATCTCCTCCATCAACAACTTCTAAAACTAAAGGTAGAAAGAGATCCAGGAGAAAAGTAAAGAGTTAGGGTGTGATATAATTTTCATTAAAATCCTAAGTAGGTAAATTAATTAATATTAAAATTAGAAAATTATGAGATTATTTTTATTATTTTATTAATTATTAAATTTTTAATTTTCTAATTTTTTGGATATTTGTTATATTTTTTATAGAGATATCCTTTGAAGTGTCTTTAAAGGACTATTTTATAAGAACTTAGTGTCTGTTAATTTTATAAGTTGAATAACAACATATAAATAGCACTACAATATTTATAATATCTCCATCTTCAAAAAGAATAATGAGGGATCACGTATGATAGGGACAGTATTTGTAGGTAAAAAGAGTATTATGAACTATGTCCTCGCAGTACTTACACAATTTAACGTGGAGAACGTAGATAAGGTTGTAATAAAGGCAAGAGGTAAGGCTATAAGTAAGGCTGTAGATGTAGAGGAAATGGTAAGAAACAGATTTTTACCAAATGTTAAAGTGGAAGAAGTGAGATTAGGTACTGAAAAGGTAAAAAATGAGGATGGTAGAACAGTCAATGTTTCAACTATTGAAATAGTACTTTCAAAAGAATAAAATCTAACTCTCTATTTTCTCTTTCAACCTACTACCTATATACTTTGCCAACCTTTTAGCACCTTTTACATCCTCTATATCACATCTGATTTTACCATCCTCAGATACGATTCTTCCCTTTTCCAGATCTACAACACTACAGGTGAGATGAAGTTCTTCTCCCTCGATACAATACCTTGCAAGAGCTCCAAAGGGCGCTTGACAGCCTTCTCCATAAGTCTTCAGTGCCCATCTCTCTGCAGTAGATTCTAGATAGGTTTTACTATCGTTTATCTTCTTAAGTAGTTTTATAATCTCCTTATCTTCTTTTCTGGCAGCCACCCCTATAACCCCCTGGGCTGGTGCAGGAGGAATGTCTAATATTCTATAACTCAAGTTTAAGGCATCTAGATCTATTTTAAGCCTCCTTAAACCTGCTTCTGCCACAACTATACCTTGATATTTTCCATCCCTCAATTTTTTTAATCGGGTATCTATATTACCTCTTAAAGGTGCTATCCTCATCCCTGGATATTTCAGAGAGAGGAAGGCCCTTCTCCTAATACTAGAGGTACCCACTATAATACTATCTTCTATATTCACATCCTTGCTGTATACCAGTACATCGTGGTAACTCTCCCTCTCTGGAGTTGCGGCTATAGTCAGATCCTCGTTCCACACTGTCGGCACATCCTTTAAACTATGGACTGCAATATCTATCTCATAATTTAACATCTTAATATCTAACTCTTTAGTGAATACTCCCAACCCTAACTGGGATATAGGAGCCTTCTGATCCACATCACCTCTGGTTTTCACTATCTTTATCTCAACCTCAATATCTTCATCTATCTTCTCCAGAAGATTCTTTATGTAGTAAGTCTGGGCTAAAGCCAGTTTACTCCCCCTACTACCTATTATTAACTTCAAGATTTTCACCTAATATATATATATGTGAAGAGATTATCTTATTTTATTTGTTTACTTCACTTTTACCAGTAAAAAAGTTATGATAGTGAAGTTTCACTCTCTTTTTTCTAAGTATTCAAGGGAGAAATATAGAAAAGGTTGTAGGGATAAAGTTTCGTCTTCAAGGCATTTCTACTTCTTTTTATTAGGTTTTAAAAATATTCTGTAGTTTGTTATTTTTGTATTTAATTTTAATTATTAGTCATTAAAGTTATATTTATTATTTTTAAATCCTTTTTCTGTGCTTAAACTTTTAAAATGTAGTTATTATCTAATAACCTTAATTCCCATCAAGACTGTGATTAGAAGAATAATAAAAATAAAAATATTATAATAAAAAATACCAAAAATCTTAAGAGGAATAATAAAATAAACCTTAATTCCTATCAAAGTAACGATTTAAATAATAAAAAGATAATAAAGTTAATAATAGCAACCTGTTATAAAGGATCTACTCCACTCCATAGAGTATCTTAGAGCGTCCCAGAAAGATTATCTCTTATTCTGATTTTAATACTTCTTCTTATACTTTTAGTTTTTATTCTTATTTCTTATTTTATTATTATTTTTTATATTATCATTTTGATGGGAACTAGGGTTATCTAATAATTATTATAATAATTATTTTTATTTAAAAAGAATTACTTAATAAGATAAAAATAAAAAACTTTAAAATAAAATTTCTAAATCCTCATGAACATCTTTATATATATTAAATATTCTATTAAAAACATTCCTAAAATATTTTAATATGATTTTATTTATTTCTATCATTATTTTTTCACATTATGGTCTCTCTATTTTATCTTTAACCACTACTATAAATTAGAACTGGGATTAGAGTTTGTATAAATGAGACAAAACATATCAATAACAGGAGTTAAATACTGATAAAAACTGTTATAAGCAAATATTTACCCCAAATAATCATAGAGAATAATAATAAAATAGTTTATTTCGAATATTTTTTCTTTTTAATGTCCCCTTATCTAGTACCCACAACAAAGAATATAGACATCATCGCAATAACTAAATAATATTATAATAAAATTTAAAAAATTATAATAGAGAAATCATCTGGAAGATGTAGGAATCTCCTACAACTATTTATTTTTTTCTTTTTATAATAAATTGGGCACTAATAGGAATAAAATCGCTAGTATATACCTCTATAGTGGCATAATAATTAAGATTGATGTAGACAAATCCTTTTTTATAAGGTTTTTTAATCTTTATCAAAAGGGACTTAATCTATAAAAGGTGAAAGTATGTTGGAAAAATTGGGACAGAGTATTACTAAAGCATTAAACAAGATAAAAAATGCTACATTTGTAGATAAAAAACTTATAAAGGAGGTGATTAAGGACATCCAAAAGGCGTTGATACAGGCGGATGTAAATGTTAGACTGGTACTTAAGATGAGTAAGGAGATCGAGAGGAGGGCTATATACGAGGAGGTTCCTAAGGGGCTGTCAAAGAAGGAACACATTATAAAGATAGTATATGAAGAACTTATAAAATTACTTGGTGAGGAGGGGCAAAAGTTAAACATAGATCCTAAGAAGAGGAACGTTATACTCCTGGTTGGTATTCAAGGTAGTGGTAAAACCACCAGTGCTGCAAAACTTGCCAGGTATATACAGAAGATGGGATTAAAGCCAGGTTTAATAGCGGCAGATACATATAGACCTGCAGCCTATCAACAGTTAAAGCAACTGGCAGAGAAGATACATGTACCTCTATATGGAGATGAATCTAGAGAGAAGACACCAGTGGAGATTGTTAAGGAGGGATTGGATCGTTTAAAGAAGGTAGATGTAGTAATAGTAGATACTGCAGGGAGACATAAGGAGGAGAAGGAGTTATTAGAGGAGATGAAGGAGATAAAAGAGGTAGTTAATCCAGATGAGATTATACTTGTAATAGATGGTACCTTGGGACAACAGGCTAAGAATCAGGCAAAGGCATTTAAGGAAACTGTTGGAGATATTGGGAGTATAATAGTTACTAAGTTAGATGGATCTGCGAAGGGAGGAGGTGCCCTAAGTGCCGTGGCTGAGATAAAGGCTCCTATAAAGTTTATAGGTACTGGGGAAGGAATAGATGACTTAGAGGTCTTCGATCCAAAGAAGTTCGTTTCAAGACTCCTCGGTATGGGGGACTTAGATACTTTACTGAAGAAAACTGAAAATATAATAGACGAGGAGACAGAGGAGAGTTTAGACGCAATAATGAGGGGGAAATTTACCTTAAATGAGTTATACTCCCAACTTGAGGCTATATCCAAGATGGGTCCTATAAAACAGATAATGAGTATGATACCAGGTTTTGGAGGGACTATACCTAAGGAAGCCATACATCTAACGGAGCAGAAGTTAAAGAGATATAAGGTTATAATGGACTCCATGACAAAAGAGGAAAAGGAAAATCCAGAGATCATAAAATCCTCAAGGATAAGAAGGATAGCAAGAGGTTCTGGGGTTAGAGAGGAGGAGGTAAAGGAACTTCTAAGATACTATGCCACTACTAAGAGTGCATTCCAGAATTTGAAGAGAGGTAAGATGTTGAAGATGGGAGGGCCTATTGGGAAGATTATGAGACAGTTGATGTACAGAGATGGCTAGTAGTAAAATATAGAAATGTATGAATTTATTTAAACCTTAAAAATAATTATTAAAAAAGTTAATAATAAGAATCTCAATTGAAGAGTGTTAATAAAAATCCTGTCTGCTTTTCAGTACACGATATAAGTTAGGAAATAAAGTTTATTTTACCTTTTTACCTGGTATGGTTCTTTTATTTAAATATAGGTACTTTTAATATTTTTATTTTTTAATATTTAAATATTTTTATTATTATAATATAATATAATTTTTTATAAAGATTCTCTAGTATTGTTTAGCACAATTGTTTTTTGTTCATGGTCAATAAGTAAAAGTAAAATGACTCTATATAAAAAAATAAAAAACTATAATAAAACTATCAAAAAGAAACCAAGATATAGTTCCTGTTAGTAATGCCTTCTATTGGATTTTTTATTTTTCCCAGATTTTTATTCACTTTCATTTAAATTTTTATAATATAATCATAATTTTTTAAATTATAATAAATAGAGAGATTTAGGTGAGAAGGATGATAAAGGATATTAAATTTACAAAAATGCATAGTTTAGGAAATGACTACATAGTAATAAACGAGTACGATAGTATAAAGGTAAATGAAGATTTCAAAGGAGAATTCTCTAAAAAGATATGTAGGAGAGGTTTCTCCGTAGGTGCAGATGGTGTGATATTTATCCAAAAACCAGAGGATAAAAACTGTGATGTGAAGTTTAGAATATTTAACAGTGATGGATCAGAGGCTGAGATGTGTGGAAATGGGATAAGATGTTTTTCCAAGTACGTCTATGAGAGAGTGTTGAAGAAGAACCCACTGTATGTGGAAACCTTAGGAGGGTTGAGGGTATGTGAGATGGAAATAGAGGGAGACACTGTAAGATCCATCAGAGTGTATATGGGAGTTCCTAAGTTTCAACTAAGAGATATACCTATGGTGGTGGAGGGAAAAAAGGAGGGTGATGTATTTTTAAATGAGTACCTATATTTAAACAGTGGGGTCTTAGATAAGGTTAAATTAAGTGTTGTAAACGTTGGTAATCCTCATGCTGTTATATTCCTCGAAGATAACGGTATAGATATGGACTTTGTAAGGAGGAACTTGGAGGTATTGGGGAGGGAAATAGAGAATCACAAGGCATTTCCAGAGAGGATAAACGTCCACTTTGTAGAAACCTTAGGGAAGGATGAAATTAGGATGGTAACTTGGGAGAGAGGGGTAGGATACACCAGGGCCTGTGGAACTGGTGCAACAGGTTCTGCAATCCTCGCCCATAAGTTAGGAAAAACTGGTAATAGGGTACTGGTACATTTAGATGGGGGAGATCTAGAGGTAGAGATTGGAGATAACGGGGCTTATTTAAAGGGGGATGCTGTACTAGTATACGATGGAATATTGAGGGATGCTCTATAATAATATTCGAAAGAGTAATGATTAAAAATTTAATTTTATAATAATAATTTTAAAACCTATAAACTTAATGATTAACCTTAGTTTCTATCAGAGTGGAAGATTTAACTCTACAAAAAAATAAAATCCAAATTAAAAAATAACAAATAATGAAAATAGAATCATTAACTCATCTATCTTGGAATACTTCTGAGTACTAGAATTAGATTGAAGGAATATTCTGTCATGATATAAATTCTATTTAGGGAGGTTTTCTTTTAAATCCAATATTCAGAAAAAAAGAAAAAATCCACTTATTAATAACTTTTTTATAATTTTAAAAATTTTATAATTTAGTGTGAAAAGGTTTTATTTTAAAAAACAATTTTCTTATTTTTTATTTTTATGTCTTAATTATTATTATAATTTTTAATTAATATATTTTTATCTTTTAATGAGAACTTAGATAAATAATTAAAATTCCTAAAAACAGTAAGAAGTTATATTCAGGAGATATTTTATCTATCTATTTTTATTGTAATTTCAAATTTATACATCAATAACTTATTTTAATAATTTTTTATTTTTATTATGTTTTTTATCAGATTTTGGTCCTGTCCACATAAAACAAACATCATATATAACAATGTACATAAGATACTATTATGCTAAGAGTAAAAGATATTATAAAGGAATTAAAAATCTTTAAGAGGAACAAAATACCTATAGAAATTAAAACACTCGCCATTGCAACCTACATTCAGACATCTTCAGTAAGAAGGACTGCCAGAATTCTTTCAGAGATTCATCCAGTCTCAAAAACATCAGTTTGGAACTGGATAAGGAAGTTTGAAGAAGAATTATCCATTACAACAGAGGAAAGAGAAAGAGATCTAATAGCGGTGGATGAAACTGTTGTTAAAGGTGGCGGGAAGCACTATTACGTTTATTCAGCTGTAGATGTTGAGAGGAATGAATTAATTTTAATGAGAGTCTATACAATAAGGAATCATCTAATTACGAGGTCCTTTGTAAAGAAAGTACTGAAGTACTGTAGGGGTGAGCCTAAATTCCTTATAGATAAAGCCCCATGGCTAATTAGTGCTCTAAAAAGTCTTAATTTAAACTTTGAACATCAGACCTTTGGGCGGGGGAGTTTGATAGAATCGGTGTTTTCTTCTCTGAAGCAGAGGGTAAAGATCTTTTTCTGCTCTATTAATGCTAAAAATCCTGTTAGAAACTGGAACTTCTTTTGTAGGTTATTTGTTCTGTATTATAATAAACTGAGGTGGTGTTTATGTTAAGTGGACAGGTCCAAATTCTGAAGGGATAGGGATAAAAAGTAAATAACCTTAGTTCCCATTAAGTAGCGATTAAAGAACAGTGAAAATAAGAATCATTAAATACCATAGGATCTTTCCGGAACCCTTAGTTAAGATAGGAGATCTTATTTCTGAATCCCTGTATTAAAAGATATTCAGAGGATCATTCTCCTTCGATCTTCTTATTAAAATTTTTGTACCTGGGGTAATAGAAGTTTTCTGTTTTTTAAACATTTTCTTTATTTTTATTATTATTTTTGGAGCTATTCTTTTGATGGGAACTAGGGTTATTAACTATATTCCCCGATCTTTTAGAAATCTCTCTAAACACTAAAAGCATATTTTTCCTGTATAAATAGTCCTTACTTAAGATACTCACAAACTTCCTTAGCCCAATAGGTAATTATGAAGTCAGCTCCAGCCCTTTTGATACAGAGAAGTACTTCCATTATAGCATCCAATCTATTTATCCATCCTTTCTGGGCGGCAGACTCCACCATAGAGTACTCTCCACTTACACAGTAACTTCCAACAGGTACATTGAAGTTATCCTTGGCCAACCTTAGAACATCTAAATAAGGTAATCCAGGTTTTATCAGTATCATATCTGCCCCTTCCTCTATATCCAACTCTATCTCCCTTAAAGCCTCCCTCCAATTTCCAGGATCCATTTGATAGGTCTTTCTGTCCTTTAAACCACACCTGGGAGAACTCTCTGCAGCATCCCTAAATGGCCCGTAGAAGGCAGAGGCGTACTTTACAGCATAACTCATAATACATACATCATGGTAGTTGTTCTCCTCCAAGGTTTCCCTTATAGCCCTAACCCTCCCGTCCATCATATCAGAGGGTGCAACAACATCTACACCACTCTCAGCGTAGGACAGTGCTACCTTAGATAGGATTTCAAGGGTTTCATCGTTTAGAACTTTGTTGTCCCTTAGAATACCACAATGTCCATGGGTTGTATATTCACATAGACAGGTATCTGCTATAACGAGGATCTCATCTCCCAACTCCTCTTTTATTCCCTTTATAGTCCTCTGTATTACTCCATCTTTATCGTAGGCAGAGGATCCGTACTCGTCTTTGTACTTAGGTATTCCAAAGAGTATAACTCCAGGGATACCTAGATCTGCTATTTCCTTACACTCTTCGATGGCAGATTCTACACTGAACCTGTATTGGTTAGGCATGGAAGGTATTTCTTTTTTTCCTCTCTCTATCCTCTCATCTACAAATAGAGGCATTATAAGATCCTTCTTAGTTAAGGTAGTTTCCCTAACTAACTCCCTTATTTTATCGTTCTTTCTAAGTCTCCTGGGCCTGATTAACATACTATCCCCTTCTTATTTTTAAAATTATTTATACTATTTATGTTTAGTTGTTAATAAATTAATAATACTTTAGTTCCCATTAAGATAGTGATTAAAAGAATAATAAAAATGATTATTATAATAAAAATAATAAAAAAAGTTATATAATAAAATGTAATAAAATTCCGATAGAGGCAAAAAAGTAAAATAATATTGGATACTGGATAAACAAGTAAGATGCCTTTTTAATTTCTTTTTATTCTTATTATCACTTTGGTAGGAAGCAGGGTTTAAAAAATAATAATGAAAATAACCCTAGTTCCCATCAAGATTGTGATTAGAAGGATAAATAAAAATATCATAATAAAAATCTTAAGAGGAATAATAAAATAATATAACCTAAGTTCCCATCAAGTAGTGATTAAAAGAACAATAAAAATAATAATCATTATAATAATAAATACTATAACAAAAAACCATTAAACATTCCAGGATCTTTCTGAGCACTTAGATAAAGATAAGAAATCCATCTGATATCACATATTAGAAGGTATTTAGAGGACCATCCCCTCCAATCTTCTTTTTAAAATGTTATATCTGAGATGATAGAAGTTTTTATTTTAAAATCTTTTATTATTTTTTATTATATTATTTTTATAATTATTCTTTAAACTATTCTTTTGATGGGAACTAGGGTAATGAAAATAATAACAAAAAAATATGTGAAACATTACTTGTTTCTCTAAAGTGTCCAATGTAGTCTAGGAAATAGCAACCTGTTAGGAAGGATCTGTTCTACCCCTATAGTATCTTAGAGTATCTAGGAGGGGTTATTTATCTCTTATTAGTACCTTCTTATACTTTTATTATTTTATAATTTGTTGTAGTTCTTATCAATTTTTTTGATAGGAACTAGGGCTAATAATATTTAAAATTAATAAAAATTATTATATTATTTATAAAAAATCTACATGAAACTGAGAAAATACCAGAATAACTTATTATTTTTTATTATTTTTATTATTTTTTGGATTATCCTTTTGATGGGAACTAGGGTTTTTTATACTTTTTACTTTTTATTATTATAATAATTATTTTTTTACTCTACTATCAAGGAGGCATATCCAACAACAGAGGAGTAATCCTTAGTAATATCTCCAGAGGTAGCGTAGGCCAGTAATCTTACATCCCCTGCACCAAGTTCCTTCATGGCCCTTATCATGGCCATGGTAGGCCCATAACCACACATGGTTATGTTATTATTTACCACAGTGGTATATAGTTCCCTCTCATCCATATTTAGTATGGCCCTTATTGCCAGGGCGTCCTTCTTCGATGCTATATCTTGGGGCTCATAGTGGCTGAAATCTGTAGATGCTATTATTACTACCCTTCTATCTAACTCCATAGATACCTTTGCTATAGAATGCCCAACCTCTATGGCGGTCTCATAGTCCTGCATCATCATAGATATAGGTACTATTTTGAAATCTACAGGGTGCAACATACTTAGATGCTGGAGGAAGGGAAGTTGAACCTCTATGGAGTGCTCCCTAAGGTGGGCACTTTCATCTAAATCTAAGATATCGCAGTTCCTCCATAGTCTATCTATAAACTCATCGTCTGTCTTCACATCTCCCAAGGGCGTTCTCCATATGCCCTTCATAGTGGAAACTCCAGAACCTAATCCTGTATGGTTAGGCCCTAAGATTACAACTGTAATCTTTCCATCTACTCTAGAGGATAGAGCCTTATAGGAGTGGGCTGCAACAGGACCAGAGTATATATATCCTGCATGGGGACAGACTAAACCTATAGGTTTCCTAAAGACTCCTCCTGTTGGAAGGGAACCTGGACCTAACTCGTGAAGATAGCAGTACTCTATCAACTCTATTAACTCATGAGGATCTGAAGGGTAGAACATACCTGCAACTGCAGGGTACCTTATTACCATATCATCACCTTATAGTTAATTTTATATTAATTATAATTATTATCTCTATTGCTTAAATATGTGCTATAGGGATTACCATGAAAACCATCAGAGAGATCAACGAGAAGATAAAAAAAGGGGATGCGGTAGTGTTGACAGCGGAGGAGATGATAGAAGTTGTAGAGGAGATGGGACCTGAAGGTGCAGCAAAGGAGGTAGATGTTGTCACAACTGGTACCTTTGGAGCCATGTGTTCCAGTGGAGTGTTTCTAAATTTCGGTCATGCAGATCCTCCAATAAAGATGATGAGAACCTATCTAAATGGAGTGGAAGCCTACTCGGGACTGGCAGCAGTTGACGCCTACCTTGGTGCTGCACAGCCGAACTCCGATGACGATATAGATATCAACTACGGTGGAGCCCATGTTATAGAGGATCTTGTAGCAGGAAAGGAGATAAGGCTCCTTGCAGAGGGATATACAACTGACTGTTATCCGAGAAAGAGGGTATCAACAACTATAACATTAGACGACCTAAATCAGGCGATAATGGTAAATCCAAGGAACTGCTATCAAACATATGCCGCAGCTACAAACAGTAGGGATGAGAAGATATACACCTATATGGGCACCTTACTTCCAGAGTACTCCAACATAAACTACTCAGGGGCAGGACAGTTGAATCCTCTCCAAAACGACTACAACAGGGAGAAGAAGACCTTCAACACCATAGGCATAGGTACTAAGATATTCTTAGGTGGAGGTATTGGATATATAATAGGAGAAGGAACACAACACGACCCAGAGAAGGCCTTTGGAACCTTAATGGTTAAGGGAGACTTAAAAACTATGAGTACTAAATTTTTAAGGGCAGGTACTATACCTAATTACGGATGTACCCTATACGTAGGCATAGGTATACCTATCCCAGTACTAAATGAAGAGGTTGCAAGGGCCTGTGCTGTAAGGGATGAGGATATCGAGGTACCTATCTTAGATTATGGAGTGCCGAGAAGGGATAGACCTGTGGTGGCAAGGACAAACTACAAGGAACTTAGAAAGGGAGAAGTTACTATTAAGATATACGACAGTGAGTTGAAGAAATGGGTGGAAAAAACTGTTAAGACAGCCTCTGTCTCAAGTTATAAAAAATCTAGAGAGGTTGCAGAGGAACTTAAAAAGTGGATACTAAAGGGAGAATTTACACTTTCGGAGCCAGTTGCTCCCTTGGGAAGAGGTTCATGTAAGCCTATGAAGGCAGAGGCCAAGTTGGTAAGGGATATCCTCAGTAGACCGCCAATTGTGGCTAGACCAGATATATCTATAGAGGAGGCTGCCAGGATACTTACTGAAAAGAATATTAATCATTTGCCTATCGTAGATGGAGAGGGAAGATTATTGGGAATAGTAACATCCTGGGACATTGCAAGGGCTGTAGCCCAGAATATAAACTCCATTTGCGAGATCATGACAAGGCGAGTTATCAGTTCCACATTGGATGAACCTATAGATGTTGTGGCGAGGAAGATGAGTAGATACGATATATCTGGAGTACCGGTATTAGATAAGAATGGAAAAGTTGTAGGAATAGTAACTGCCGAGGACCTCTCGAAGTTGCTGGGATATAGGAAATTTTAACTCTGGTGAAAACTATGAAGAAGAGGATATACTACTGGGTATACGAGAAATACATAGATAAACCGGTGATATCAAAGGTTATCTTAGAGACGAAGGTTATGATAAACATCTTAATGGCAAAGATGAACCCTCAGGAGAGTTTCCTAATCTTGGAGTTAAGTGGAAATGAGAAACAAATCGAAGAAGCACTAAATCTGTTGAAAAAGTACGGTGAGTATGAAGATATTCCAAAGATAATAGAGAAAAATAAGGAGAAATGTATAGACTGTGGAGCATGTGTAGTACACTGTCCTGTTAAGGCCATATCTCGAGATGAGGATTACAGTATAGTATTTAATGAGAAGGAGTGTATCGGATGTAAAAACTGTGCTAAGATATGCCCTCTTAAGGCTATAGAGGTATTTGATTTTTATTAATAAAAAATTATTAAAATAATTATAATTATTATAATAATATAATAAAAAATAAAATCAAAAATAATAATTATCCTAAATAAAAAGAAACCTATCCTTGTATCTTGATATACAGTAGGGCACTAATGGGAGATTCTTAGGATTTTTGTTTAACCTCTACTATTTTTTTATTATTTACTTTTTTAATACTTTTATTTTGAATCATGGATTTAAATATTGTTATAATAAAAAGAATAAAAAATAGGTGATGGAGGTGTGAGTATATTAGACTTAGTTGAATCTGTTAAACAAATGAAGGACAGGGACTGGAAAATCCTAAGGATAATAGAGATATCTATGAGAAACCATGAATGGGTGCCTGTAGATGAGATAATTAAAAAATCTAAGTTAGACAGTAAGGAGGTGCTATACAGGTTAAAGGTACTTGATAGACATAAGTTTGTAAATAGGAGTACCTATGGCTACAGGTTATCCCATAAGGGATACGATGGGTTGGCACTGAATGCATTTATAAAGAGGGATCTTATAAAGGCTATAGGCAGTAAGTTAGGTGTGGGAAAGGAGGGGGATGTATATACAGTACTACTAACTAACAACAGGGAGGCAGTTTTAAAGTTTCATAAGTTGGGGAGGACATGTTTCACAAGAGGGAAGAGGTACAGGCTATACCTGGCAGATAAGAGGCATATAAGTTGGCTCTACGCCTCGAGATTGACGGCAGAAAGGGAGTTCCAGGTGTTAAATGACCTGTATCCAGTTGTAAAGGTTCCTGAGCCCATAGATCAAAATAGACATGCTATTGTTATGGGTAAGTGGGATGGAGTGGAGTTGAAGAGGGTGGATCTAACTAAGTTAGAGATAGATATTAAGGGACTATTCTGGGACATTGTTGAGGAGATAAAGAAGATGTACAACATTGGATATATCCATGGAGATCTCAGCGAATTCAACATACTGATAAATGAAGAGGGAGATTTTCTGATAATAGACTTTCCACAGGCTATAGAGGTTAGGGAGGGTAAGGTAGTGTTGGATATTCTACCTGGAGAGTTTAAGATGGATGTTGAGTACTACCTAAAGAGGGATATAGGGAATGTACTTAGGTACTTTAAGAAGTACGGTATAAAAGAGAGTGTAGATGAAATATATAACTACGTTGTAGGTAAGATCTAATATGAAAAAGAAATACCTGGAGATAATACTGGATAACTTAGATCCTCATCCAAATCCAAAACCTCATTTAGAACAGTACACCATAGGAGGAAAACTTGCCAGTGAGTTGTTGTTCTTTGCAAGGGAGGATATAAAGGATAACTTTGTGGTGGATTTAGGTTGTGGGACTGGTAGGTTGTCTATAGGAGCAAAACTCCTTGGGGCGAGGAAGGTTTTAGGTATAGATATAGATAGAGAATCTGTAGAGTGTGCCAGGGAAAATCTTAGGAAGTTGGAGAAGATACCTGTAGTAAAAAACTTAGGTGTAGATTTAGAAGAGATTCTTAAAAGTGTACTTTTCATAAATATGGACGTTAAAGATATAGATAGTGAGTATATAAAGAAGTACTTAGATGATAAAATGGAGGTTGTAGTAATACAGAACCCTCCCTTTGGATGCCAGAGGAGACATGCAGATAGGATATTCCTAGATAAGGCACTGGAGATAGGAGATGTTGTATATACCATCCACAACTCTTCAACTAGGGACTTCGTGATAAATTACGTTGAAGGGAAAGGGAGGAATATCACCCATATCTTTGAGAGTAGATTTAGGATACCGAGGATCTACAGTTTTCACAGTAAGAGGTGTGTGGAGATACCTGTAGATATTTACAGGATAGAGTAGAGGAATGATGATAAAAAGGAGAAATAAAATTTTTGAGGATAATGAAAATAAAAATATAATAAAAATTGCTTCTAATAGTTATAATTATTAAAAAATTAATATCAGAATAATAAAAAATAAATCCCATAATAAATACTTAATGGGAGTATAACATAGGTAAAAAAGTAAAATCTCACAACATCCCCTGAAATGTCTTGAGCACTAGAGAGAAGTAGGGCAGATCTCTGTTAAACCTTTTTCTTAAAGAGTTTTTTTACCTTTTTTTTATTTATTAATTTTTTATCGTTTTTTACTCTAATTATTCTTATAATTACCCCAGTTCCCATCAAGATTGTGATTAAAAAAATATAATAATTATTATAATAAAAGTAATAAAAGTTTTAAAAGAGGAATAAAATGAATAAAATTCTGATAGAGATAAAAATAAAATAACCCTTTCTATTCTATATTGGACACTGGAGAAACAAGTAGGATTACTACCTTAGTTCCTACCAAGTAGTGATTAAAAGAAACGATGAAAATGGGATAATGGAAGTTTTGATTTTAAAACCTTTTTCTTATTTTTTATTTTTATTATTTTTATAATTATTTTTATTATATTTTTATTTTATTCTTTAAACTATCCCTTTGATGGGAACTAAGGTCTTATAATTATTATCTATAATTACGAATTTAAAAATGTTTTGATGTAAATATAATCTCTATCTGTTTTATCTCTTTCTCATACATCTCTGAACACTGGAAATAAGACAGTGAAACCATCATCTTTATTATATCACTGTTTTGAATTAAGTATATATAATAAAAATAACATAAACTTCCTAAACTATAGTGCCTAAAACTATAAATTATTATACTCGGTGTATATAAAATGATCACTATTAAAAGATCTATTAAAGAGATCTTGTCTCAAATCTCTGAAGATCTCTCTTTTAGTAAGGAGGAGATATACAAAATACTGGAAGGAGTGAGGATCTCTAAAAAATATCTCTATGTAGTTCCAAAAAAATGTATAAGGTGTGCCCTCTGTTATGACGAGTGCCCAGTAGATGCCATAACAAAGCCCTCTATAAAGAAGCCTGCGGAGATAATACCTGATAAATGTGTTAAATGTGAGATATGTGCAAGAACCTGTCCTGTAAATGCTATAGATATCTTAGAGTGCACTGGAGACATTAAGGGAGAGGAGTTGATCTATACATTAAAGGAGGTTGAGGTGGAACGTAGGACTATAAGGTTGAAGAAATACAATATAGACCTAAACAAGTGTATAAAGTGTGGTATCTGTGCCAGATTCTGCCCAACTGGTGCGATACATGTTGAGAGGAGGAAGAGTTTCAAGGTGGATTTAAACCGTTGTGTTGGATGTAGAGCCTGTGAGAGGGTGTGCCCAAAGAAGGCCATATCTGTTGAAAACGAGATGGGAGAGGTGCCCTTCCATAAGGAGATTACAGTGGATAACAGTAAGTGTGTAAAGTGTTTAATGTGTATAGTGGAGTGTCCCATCGGTATAATAAGGGAGATAGAGGAGGGAGTAGAGATAGACAGTAAATCCTGTATATTCTGTGGAAGGTGTGAAAGGGTATGTCCAGTTTATGCGATCGAGATTAAAAATATTGAAGGTGTTCAGTAGATGAAGGTTAGGGAGTTGATGGATACCAACTTTTTAAAGTTATATAAAGACTACTCTGTTAAAGAGGCTATCCAACTTATGTATAAGAAAAAGAGATTCAGTGCTCCAGTTTTAGACGACGAGGATAAGTTGGTAGGACTAGTACTTTCAGTGGATCTTGCAGTGGTGGAGGACAGATCTATTCCTATCTCAGAGGTTATGTATCCCTACGAGGAGGTAGTAACTGTTAGGGAGAACGATCCTGCGAGAGATGCTGTTATAAAGTTAGTTAAATACAAAGTTATAAGTATTCCAGTGCTAAATGAAGAGGATAGGGTAGTGGGAGTTGTAAGAAGTTGCGATGTGATAAAAACCCTGGCAAAGTTGTATGACATCCCTGTGTATAAACTCTTTAAGATATTGGAGAAGGAGTTGAAGGGCATAACCTGGGAGGAACTTATGGAGGCTGCGGCGATAGTAACTAAAAATACCACTGGAGAGGACATAACACCTGAGGAGTACGAGAAGAGGATAAGAAATACAACCTTTGGTCAGGCTCTCTGGGCATGTGGAGGTTTGGAGAAGTTCTTTGCAGGGTTGATCAAAATAGGAGAGGTTGTTATTGCTAGAAGGGTTGCAAAGTTTGGGAAGAGAGGTAGATAAGAAATATTTTAAACTATTATAAAAAATAATTAATAGAAAAAATAGAATAAAAAACTATAATAAAAGACTAGTAAACAAAAGACGAAAAATTTCTGATAAGAAGGATTAACAGAAATCCTGCCCTGTTTCTCTAGTACCCGGTAAGGACATACTTTTGCCTTTTTGTCTATATTTTTACCCTAATTCCCATCAAAAAATCCTGATAAGAATAATTATAATAAAAGTAATAAAAAGAAGGTATTAAAACCAGAATAAAAGATGATCTCCTGGGACGCTCTAAGATACTATGGAAGTGGAGCAGATCCATCCTAACAGGTTGCTATCATTAATCTATATTTTAATATTTCTCAGTCTTTTTTATTATTTTTATTATTTAAATCGTTATTTTGATGGGAATAGAGGTTTATTTTATTATTCCTCTTAAGATTTTTATTACTTTTTTTATTATTCTTCTCACAATCTTGATGAGAACTAGGGTTTTTATACTAGATTTAAATATTAACAGTTTTTAAATCTTAGTTCCCATCAAAGTAATAATTAAAAGAATAATAAAAAGATAATTATTATAATTAGAATCATAATGAAATTAATCAATATAACCTAATTCCCATCAAAAAATTCTAATAAGAATAATAATAATTATAAAAAATAAAAATATAAAAAGAAGTATTAAAATTATTGAAATCAAAACAAGAGATAAATAATTTCTCCTGAAATGCTCTAAGATACTCTATGGAGTGGAGTAGATCCTTTATAACAGGTTGTTATTATTAATGCCCTACTTTCCATCAAAGTGATAATTACTTGTTTACCCAGCATCCAATATTATTTTACTTTTTTATCCCCATCCCTTCAGAATTTTATTACATTTTATTATTATTCCTTATTAAGATTTTTATTATGAATATTATTTTTTATTATTATTCTTCTTACAATCCTGATGGGAACCAGGTAATGTTAAATATCTTAAGATCTTTCTGAACACTTAGGTATGATAGGAGATCTTACTCTGATATCCACTACACTAGAAGGTTTACAGAGGATCATTCCCCTCCAATCTTCTTTTTAAAATTTTTTATATCTGGGATGATAGAAGTTTTTATTTTAAAAGTTTTTTCTTATTTTCTTATTTTTATATTTTTATGATTATCCTTATTATTTTTTAACCTATCTTTTTGATGGGAAGTAGGGTTTTTTAATATTTTTATTTTTTATAATTTTAAATTTTAATTGTTCTTTTTATTATTATTTATTTCACAGTACAAACTCCCTGTACTCCTTACTCTCAGTATCAAATATACCAACGGTGGCAGTACCAGTTAAGTAGCCACAACACTCTCCTGGATTTATCACCAGTACTCCATCCTCCTCCTTAAGTACTTTCTTATGGGTATGGCCGTATATAACAACGTCGTACTTCTTAGATTTTATAACTGCATCTAATACCTCACTGTTTGTACCATGTAAGACAAAGAACTTTAAAGAGTCTACCTCAAAGGATAAATAATCGTCTATCTCATTCTCGGGATTTAACTCCTTTAACCACTCCTTAAGTTTTGTCCTCTCTCCATCGTTGTTGCCGTAGGTTGCCAATATCCTGCCCTTAAAGTTCTTAAACTCCTTTATAACGAAGAGGGAGACGAAGTCGCCACAGTGTATTATTGTATCTACCTTCTCCCTGTTGAATATCTCTATAGCCTTCCTTATATTAGGTAGGTAGTCATGGGTATCTGAGAGGATACCTATCTTCATCCTATCACCTCAGGGATTTAATAACCCCTATCATTCCTCTAACTGTATATTCCTTAGGTATGTATCCTTTAAATCCATAACTCTCTACAACTTTGTTGGTAATAGGGCCTATAGATACTATATAATGATTCTTAAGTATCTCCAAAAACTCTTCATCTAGGCTTTTAAAAAAGTTTTTAACTGTTAAACCACTTGTAAAGGTAAATACTGTCTTATCATTTTCATTCAATAACTCATTCTTTAACCTCTCGATCCTATCCCTTAGATCCTCTGGTTCCTTGGAGTAATAAACATATACAACATCTCCCTTTAGATGTCTTGAAAGTACATCCCTAGTTGCTGGAGTGGTAGGTATTAATACTTTCTCGTCTCCAACTACTCCCTTCAACACCTCCAGGAGATCTTCAGCAGTGTATCTATCAGGTACTACGTCTACATCCCTGTTAAATACCCTCTTAAACTCCTTTGCAGTCTCCTTTCCTATAGCACCTATCTTTTTTTCCCTGATCTCCCTTAACCCCCTCTCATCTAAATTCCTAAATAAACCTTTAACACCTCTTGGACTTGTAAATACTATCCACTGGTATTCTCCAATGTCTATAGGCACGTCTCTATATACTATCTCCAACGTAGGTAAAAGAATAGGTTCAAATTCACCCGCCTCCTTCAACAACTTAGCAAATTTCTTTCCTTCCTCTAAAGGTCTCGTAATAATAACTTTCATTTTCCCATCCTTTAAAGTGTCTTGAGATTGAGATCCCTTAAACATTTTCTCAAGTTCTCCAAATTCTCCTCTATCTCCAGCATCCTAGTAAAATCCTTCTCCATCTCTTCGTTTTTACAGGTTATCAGTTCCATCTCTCTACTATTTTTTATATTATATTTGTCGTAAAGTTCTTTCAACTCCTTCTCCAACTCTACAATTTCACTCTCAAAGACATCCTTCATAGACTTCAAAATAACACTGTTGTTTACACTGATTATCTTTTTTTCCATTTTATCACCTTGATTCTTTCAATATTTGGTGGTAGTACTGTGCCCTTTCACCTGGGTTTTCACTCTCGTATATGTCTCTCCCTACAATTATATAGTCTTCCTCACCTAAAATGTCCAGTACCTTATTTAGGTCTCCTCCCTGGGCACCTATCCCTGGAGATATTATAGGTATGTCTCCTACAATGTCTTTGATAGTTTTCAACCTCTCGGGCCTTGTAGAAGGTGCCACTACACCATCTACCTTTAACCTCTTAGCCATCCTCGCCAACTCATCTGCAACTGGCTGTATAAACTGAACTGCTCCCTTATGAGACATCTCTGTAACCATTATAACCTTCTTGTATTCACTGTATCTTCTGGCTACCTCCTGCACCGCCCTTACACTGTCCTCTCCAAGGAACCCGTGGCATATAATTCCATCTCCATATTTAAAGGTTAAAGATGCTATCTTCTCATTTGTAGATGGTATATCTGCCAACTTAAAATCACATATAACTTCTTTTTTTGTAATCTTTTTTATTTTATCTACTATACTTAAATGGGAGGATAGTACTAAGGGATAACCTATCTTGATGGCGTCAACGTATTGGGAAACTTCTTTGGAGATCTTTAAGGCTTTATTTTCATCTGTTACATCTAATGCTATCATCAACTTTACCATCTCTTCACCATGTTTTATTTAATAAAAATGTATTAGTTTTTTCATTATAATAATATTATTCGTAATAATGGTTGTTGATATACTGATAAAAAATAAATGATTTCTAGTCTTATTAAATTAATTAATATTTTTATTTTAATTATCATAAAAAATTTGATGTATAAAATTAAAATTATAATTTGAAAAAAAATAAAAAAGAAAAAAAACTCCTGTTTATCCTTTTATTTTTTAAAATCTTAATTTTATTATTTTTATAATAATTATTATTTTTATTATTCTTTTAATTACTACTTTAATAAGAACTAGTATTTTATATTACATATCCCCCAAAGGTACTATATTTCTCTCCTCAAACTCTAAAAACCTCTCCCAGTGATCTTTACAGCAGTCCATCTCCAAAACTCTTTTAATATCTGAGATATCCTGGGTTAATGTAAAGTTCTCAAGTACTTTTTTAATCTCCTCATTACATTTACACTTTAACAGATTATGGGCTCCCCTCCTGGAAGGTATCCCCGAGGTATCACAGATCACTATGTCATCTGGGTTTTTCCTCTTAACCTCGTATATTATCTTTAAGACACCCCACAAAAAGGGAGGCCTGTACTGTCCCTTCTTCCAGAGGATCTCCATCAAAGTGCCCCTATGGACAGTTGCTGGACAGTAGGATATTCTACTAAACCCTAACTCTAAGCATCTATTACCTGAGTATATTCCATCCTCTATTGCATCCCTCTCAGTTATAAAGAGAGGTTTTATCAAAAGATACGCCTTTAAACCTATGGAGTACTCCCTGGCTAACTCCAAGGTATCTAAGATATCCCTGTTAGATATCCCCTTATTTATAGAGTACCTCCTAATCTCCTCGTTGAAAGTCTCAACCCCTACACCGATCTCCATATTTACACTACCTAAGCACTCCTTGGCCTCCCCTAAGGTATCCTCCCTTATATACTCTGGCCTGGATTCTATTACAACCTCCCTAATATCCAACTCTCCTATCTTACTTAGTATATACCTCCTCGCCTCCCTTGGCACCTCTCTATCATCTAAAAAACTACCTGATGTGAATATCTTTATACAGATATTTTTAGGATTATCTTCTATCTCCTTATAGTACCTCTCTATGGCGTAGTTGAACTGATTTATTATATTTTCAGGAGACACCTCCCCAGGAGAACCATCCATAAGATAACCACACATGGTACAGCCACCGTACTCATAGGCCCATCTACACCCAGGTGTATTCAGTATTACCGTTATACTCCTTCCAACCTCCCCGTTAGATAGGATATCATCCCCTATCCAGGTACTTACAGGTAGATTTGGATCCCTCTCCCTTCTCTTTTTAAGGTATCCCCTTCTCAAATCCTTTAAAAACTCTATCATCTATTTCACCACTTCCTTAATAATCCTTTCCATAATCTCAGATTTCCTACCTTTGAACTCCTTCAATGTGCCTTCTCTATCTATAAGTATTACCTCGTTGTAGTCGTCGCCGAAGTAATGCCTTGCAAGATCATTCACCACTATATAATCCAAGTCGTACTCTTTTAACTTCTCCTTACCTATCTCAACAAGTTCCTCCCTACTTACACCGTACTCAGCCTTAAATCCAACGATGGTTTTTTCAGGGAACGCCTTTCTAAGTTCTTTTATCACCTTTACATTCCTCTTCAATTTAATGGTAATATCCCTATCTGATCTAATCTTCCCATTAAAGGATACCTCTGGAACGAAATCAGATATAGCTGCACAGGAGATAATAACATCGGCGTCCCTTCCCACCTCTAAGGCTTTATTCAACATCTCCCTCGAGGTTATTACCTTATAGGATTTAACATAGTAGGGAGGTTCCATCCCAAGGGCGTATATCACCTCTACATGGTGCCCCTTCCTACAGGCGGTTTCTGCAAGGTAGTACCCAGTTTTTCCAGAGGATAGGTTGGTAATAACCCTAACCTTATCTATGAACTCGGCGGTGCCTCCAGAGAGTATTAAAACCCTCTTACCTCCCTCTCCTCCCCTGTACCCCCCTCTCAATACCTCCATAACTTTCAATACAACGTCCTTCACAGGTGGCACCTTAGCCTTCCCCTCCTCCATCCTTGGAGGTATTATATAAACCAACCTCTTTCTCTTCAACCTCTCTATATGCTCCCTTACATTCTGGAGCATATTCCTATGCATCCCTGGAACTATAAAGAGAGGTTTGTTCTCCATAAACATCATTGCAGTTGTATTCACTATGTTGTCTCCAATACCCAGGGATATCTTACTTAAGGTGTTTGCAGTAGTGGGATATATTATCATGGCGTCACAGAGGTTGTAGAGGGTTACATGCTCCACAAGGCCAGTAATGTTATAGCATACCTTCCTCCCAGAGGCGAACTCCAACGCATACTCCCCCACTATCCCCTTAGACTCCTCGGTGGCAACTGTATAAACCTCTGCACCATGCCTTATAAACTCCCTTATCAACTTAGGTGTCTCTATGGCACCTATGGAGGAGGTTACTCCAACAACTATCCTCTTCCCCTCCAATATCTTAGATTTTGAACATCTAAGGCTCTCTGTGGGATCCATAGTATCACGTCCTCCTTATATCCTTTAAACTCCTCCTCTCTACAACTAAAGGTATCCTCTCAACCTCTAAACCATCAACTGTAGGATACCTCTCGGAGATATAGGCACTGAACTTAAACCTGTATCTCCTCTCCTCCAGTATCTCTACTATCTCCTCCAACACGTAAGGATTTAAATAGATATTTTTTCTATCCAAGTCTATCTCGTAGGGCTCCTCGTTGTACTCAAGTATCTCCAGTAGATCCTTAACATCCCTGAGGTTTCTAAATGAAACCACCCCCCTAATTAGAAGCCCCTCCTCTGTAATTACCTCGTAATCCTTTGCAATATTTTTCGCCCTCTTCAGTAATCTGTTCTTCATCTGTATCCCATCCTTCAATACAGAGGGACAGTAATGTACCATTAAGTTAGATCCCTTACTTCTGAAGTACTCAACTACCTTTTTTGCAGTCTCCTCACTTCCAAGTACTTCAGAGGAGTAGTCGTTTTTCTCTACAAATCCCATACTCTTAAGGGCTTGATAGTTAGTCTCGGAGTACTCCAACTGATTAATATTCAGGAATCTAACTCCTGCTCTCTCTATAGTCTCTCCAAGTTGGATGATCTCCCTCTCGTAGTTTGGAATAGAAGGGATCTCTACAACTACATCTTTTATATACTTCATACAGAGTTTTAGGGTATTTACTAAATATTTTAAATACTCCCTTCTTTTTTCTTCTTTCCCCTCTCCGTAGTATTCATTGAAGTACTTTGTAGGATGTATCCTTATCTCATCTAATCCAGTTTCCTTAAGTGCCCTAAGTTTATCCTCATCTATATAGGTAGGTGTAGTATATAGGTGTATATGGAAGGATTTGCCAAATCTACTTTTAAGTGCCTTTATATACTCACAGGTTCTATCTAACCTTAGAAGAGGATTGCCCCCAGTAATACCTGCCCCTCTACTTTCACATAGCATACACTCCTCTATACACTCCTCGATGGATGTGATTTTTCTCTCGTTGGCGTAGATAACATCCTTTCCCTTCCTCTTCTCAGATATTGGACAGTAGTAGCAGTTTTCATCGCATACACCTGTAATAAATAGAACTAACTTTTCACCTTTGATACACTGTTGGCATCCTAAGGGAAGGTTGTTTATGTTTTTTAATAAGGTGTTTTCTAACTCTTCGATGTCCATGTTATCCCTTCTTCTTTATTATCTATCCATATATTAAAATAAATAAAAAAATATAAAAAAAATAATTAAAAATTGTCTAAAAATAAATTAATAGGATTCTATCTTATTCTCCCTGATGTTTAGAACTTTCTGGTCTTCCTTACATATTTATGTTTTTTAATTATGATAATAATTATTATTTTATTAAAATCCTTCAATGAAATAGACATTATTATTCTCAAATTATTTATTTTCACCACCTATAAACCTCTCAACCTTCCTATCCTCATTCACAAGTAAAACAACTCTACTATCGTAAGAATCATCTGCCACCTTATAGTGGGAGAGTTCCTCAACCCTCCTACCAAGTTCTAATATCTCCTCATGCTTCAACATATGGTCCAAGGTTAACCTCCTCCGAGAGTATCCTACATTCATGTAGGACTTCAACTCTATGAAGTGTACATCTGCCCTTTCGTAGAGAGGTATAAACTTCTCAATGTTGGTGTTGTAATCCCTTATAAGTGTAGTCCTTATACAGGTCCTCTCCTTGGATCTCAATGTATCCAAGGTATCCAATATACTCTGCCAGTACTCCTCCCTCCCCCTACATATCCTCTTATAACTCTCCAAGTCGTAGGCGTCCACGGAGATGTACAGTTGTGTAGGTTTTATCTCCTGGATAACCTCGGTAAGGATGCCGTTAGATACTACAAAGGTAGAGAAACCTCTCCTGTGGAACAGATCTATAAGTTCATCCAAGTAGGGATATAGGGTAGGTTCTCCAGAGAGGGATATGGCAACATGTTTTGGATCTAACAACTCTTTAAACCTCTCTTTACCTATTCTATCTAAGATACCTTTATACCCCATTACAACCTTCCTGTGCATCTTGAGGATGTCCTCTAAAACCTCCTTAGGTTCCTTCCACTTTACATTGTGATGTGATAGTTGAGAAGTACCTATATCTGAGGGCAAAACTCTCCAACAGAATATACAACTTTGCTGGCACCAGATCACAGAGGGAGTACATTGTATACATCTATGGGTTTCTATACCGTAGAATTTTGACTTATAACAGTTCTTATTTTCTAAGAGTGATTTTTTGACCCAGCCACATAGTTTAACGGCACTGTGATCTTTTATCTGATAACGTTGTTTCCTTAGAATTTTATATATCTCCTCAGGGATGTATGGATTGTTGTAGGTAGTCATAATATCACCAGGATGATATCTTGCCTAATATGAAATGATAGTCGAGACCGTAATTTTTGAACTAAATAGATATGTAATAATTACATTAAAAAATTAGAGTAAAAATTAATAAATAAAAAAAAGAGAGGTAAAAAACCCTTAGAAGGTAAATTAGTCGAAACCCCCTGCTTTTCTAGTGCTTATGATAGTCCAGAGGGATAATAATTAGATTTATTAGATTTTTACTCTTTTACCATTTTTATTCTTTGTTAAACCTTTAATACTTTTAATATTATTATGTTATAATATTTTATTTTTTATTGAAACTTTTAATGGTTGTTATTTATTAAAAAGTTTTGATCATTTTTATTATAACCATATTAAATCTAAGATAGGATTATGAAAATCTTTTAAACTAAATATACTCACTATACTTAAGGTCTTGGGAGATAAGAGTTAGTGTAAATGTGAACTATAAAAATGGAAATTATATAATAAACCTATATCATTTATTAAAAACCGCCGGTAAAATTAAAAAAATTAAAAAAGAAGGTTATTGAAATTTTAAAAAAACAGATTAATAAAAATTTTTTAAATGTTCCTCCAAGACCTAAAAAACAGTTTGGACCCAATACAGTAAATTTTCATAATATTATTAATATTATCCTAGTTTCATTATTTTTTTGTCCCTTTTTATTATATTTTTTCTATTTTTTATTATTATAGTAGTAATAATAATTTTTAAATTATTAGGATATAAGATTGATACTACTTGTTTTTTTTTACTGTTGTTTTTCCTGATCTACATTGAACACTAGGCAAAGATATACAGAATACTGTCAATTCTCTCTCTTTAGAGAATGGCTGACCCTTTTATAAACTTTAAAAAATATTATAAATAGAACTTCTATCAACTTATTGAAATTATTCTCTTTTCCCAATGGTACCCAGGACATCGAAGAAAAAAGAGAGAGAAAATAATATTATATAGATATTTTTGTCCAAAACTAAATTTAATACCCTAATTAGATATTAAGATACCTAATAGAAATATTTATATAACAATCCCTCTAAGAGATTCTTTATCTCAAGAGATCGGGAGGAAAAATTATGGAGTTAGATGTCCGTGGCCTCATATGTCCAATGCCTGTATTGAAAACAAAGAAAGCATTAGAAGATTTAGCAAATGGCGAGAGACTAACTGTAATAGGAGACTATAAACCTGCCCTGGAGAATATTAAAAGATTTGCTGAAAACCATGGATATAAAGTAGTATCTATCGAGGAATATGAGAATATCTTTAAAGTTGTGATAGAGAAGTAAGGGTGATATATTGAAATTTACAGTGGTAATCACCACAGCTCCCTATGGCCATGAGAGAGCCTATTCAGCCCTTCGATTTGCCCTTACATCCCTGTTAGAAGGTATAGATGTAAATATATTCCTTATAGAGGACGGTGTCTACCTAGCGAAGAAATCTCAAAATCCCTCTGAGTTTCCAAACTATATGGAGTACTTAAAAAACTGTATAGAATCTGGAGCGGTTGTAAAGGCCTGTGGTCCCTGCTGTAGAGCGAGAGGTTTAAGTGAGGAAGATCTTATAGATGGAGTAATATTAGGTACAATGCATGACTTGGTGGACTTTGTGAAAGAGAGTGATAAAGTTGTCACATTCTAATGTTTTTTAGTTTTAATTTTTTTATTTTATTAATTTTTTATAATTAATTTTTAGTCAATAGGAAAACCTTAAACTATAATCAAAAAATAAAATAATAAAAATTAATATAAAGGAGAGAAATAAATATATCTTTAATACCTTTTAAAAGAAGAGTTAGTAAATTCTTACTACCCTCAAATGTTTAGGTAGTCGGAAGAGAGCAATGCCAGGCTTTACATTCTTTTTTTATATTATGTATATCTTAATCCCTAGAAACTGTAAAGATGGTTATTGTTCTCAATATTTTTTAACATTCTACAGCAAAAAATAGACACTTTAAATACTCTAAATTTTTATTGGCCATGGTAATTACATGATCTGGAGATTGGGTTCTATAACCTCCGATCTGTTTAATTTCCCTCTTAGCCCTTAAAGAGGATGACACTACAGTACTTTTAAAGGTTTCCCTGTCTATATGGTGAGAACAGGAACATGTAACTAACATCCTTCTGCTAAGTTTCAGACCAAGGTAGTTAAGAGTATTGTAGGCCCTCAGGGCATTTTTAACATCCTTGGAGGTTTTTGTGAAAGATGGCGGATCTAGTATTACAACGTCAAAGGACTCTCCATCTTCTATCAACTCCCTCATTATATCAAAGGCATTCCCACATATGAAATGGTAGTTTTTGATATTATTCAACTTCATATTCTCCTCTGCAACTTCTAATGCCTTCTTTGATATGTCTATTCCCCACACCTCGGCACCCATTACTCCACAGTGTACAGCGAAGCCACCTGTATAACAACATACGTCTAATACCCTATCCCCCTCTTTGATATATTTTTCTATATCTATCCTGTTGTCCCTCTGATCTAAAAAGAAACCTGTTTTATGACCCTTTACATTTACCTTGAACCTTCCCCTACCTTCCTCTATAATAGTTTCAACATCACTCCTATCTCCAAATATCCTCGGTTTTATTCTATCTCCTTTTTTAGCACCTTGGACATATAGGGTTGTGATACCTGTAAGTTCTTCCACACATTCGTATATTATTGGTGCATAATTTTCCATGATCTTAGAGGAGATCTGCATAGAACCTATATTGTTGTACCTGTCAAGTACTATACATGGTAGGTAATCTCCCTCTGCGTATATCATTCTGTAGGTATTTTTAAAACCGAGGATCTTTTCCCTGTATTCAATAGCCTTTTTTATTCTTTTATAGAAAAAATCCCTATCTATTTCCTCTTTCTTTAGTGTTAGTATCTTTATAGTGGGACTTTCCCTGTTATAGATGGCCCTACCTACAAATCTATCTCTGTAGTAGAGATCCACTATTTCATCCCTTTCAGGTAGATCCTCCCTGTTCAGTATCCCTTTGAGGTATATTATCCTTGAAAAGTTCTGTATAGATTCGTAGGCCCTTTTATCTATCTGGAGTTTTATAATGTTATCACCTATAAACGTGGTTTTACCTTTTTATTAAGAGGTAAATTTCACCGTATTCTATTTTTAGGTTTAATAATAATTAAAAATTAAAATAATAATTATTAATCTACTTTCTATTAAAAGCCTAAATAAAAATTAAATAATGATAATAACAATAATATACTTTTTACTTCCTTTTAAACATTGGGAGAAGAAATGATCCTATTTTAATAGTATCGACATTATTTTCATTCAATACTGAACAAAATTATTTTTAATACTAAATAACAACAAGAGATCTTATGATAAATTTTAAAAATTAATAATAAAAAATAATAATTATAACCAAAAATATCTCTAATAAAAGACCAATTTAGTAAAAAAATAAAATCTATTATATCCTCTGATTTATCTCTGAGACTAGAAAACAGAATAGGATCTTTGCTAACCCTCCTTTTTAAGAGTTTTTACCTCTTTTTTCTTTTGTTTATTAATTTTTTACTATTTATTATTCTAATTGTTTTTTATTATTATTTTATCATTAGATTTTAAATTTTTTTATTATCACTTTAATAGGAACCTAGGTAATCTAAAGAATAAAAAATTTAAGATCTTAAAAAGTTCCAAGAAAAAATAATATAGACAAGTTTTTAACTCTCATTTTATTTTATACCCTCACTACATTTTTTTTTATCTTCCTCCCAAAAACCTTGAATTACTTATCTCTATAAACCTATCACAGACAACCTCTGGGTCTCCTTCCATCACCACTTTCCCCCTGTCTATAAGTATCACTCTATCGCTTATTTCCTTTATTAGAGGTATATGATGGCTGATCAGTACTATAGTGGTGCCGTATTTGTCGTTTATCTTTTTCAGATAATTTGCGACGTCTCTCAAGGTGATAGGATCTAGATCTCCAAAGGGCTCGTCTAGGAGGAGTATCTTAGGTTTTGTTATCAGTTGTAGGGCTAGGGCCACCCTCACTCTCTCTCCACCACTTAACTCTAGAGGTGTTTTATTCAGTACCTCCTCCCCTAAGTTTAGCGTTTTAAGGATCTCCATAGGATTGAAGTCTTCATCTACAAGGGCGGGGAATAGGATATTTACAATATCGTAGGTTAGTCCCAACCTCTCAAGTTTACTCTTCATCTCCTCCTCAGGGAGATCTATCAACTGGTAAATCCCATCTACAACCTTTGGAGATATACCTAACTCCTCAGATTTTAACTTAGCAGTGGCTATAGCCCTCTCCCCCTTTACTCCAGCCCTATATTTCAACATATCTCCTACTGTTATGTAGTGAGGGAGGGAAAACTCTTGGTGTAGTATTCCTATTCTTCTCCGTAGTTCTATTCTCTCCCATCCATACTCACTTAGATCTATACCGTCAACTATGATCTTTCCCCTATCTGGGAACTCCAGTCCTGCAAGGAGTCTTAAGAGTACAGATTTTCCAGCACCACTTGGTCCTATGATGGAGAGTATCTCCCCTTCCTTTACATGGAAGGAGACGTCTCTCATATTCAACGTTTCTCCTCCTCGCACTACGAAGTACCTCTTAGATACGTTCTTTACCTCTATTATTGCTCTATCCTTAGGTTTAGATTTCCTAATGTAGGGAGGAGACATCTCCTGTAAGAACTTCTCTATAACCTCCTTAGGTTTTCCCTCCAATACAACCCTACCCTCCTCCAGTAGAATACACCTGTGGCAGAGGTAGTTGTGGATCTCTGGGAGATGGGATGTAATAATTATGGGAACATTCAACTCTTTATTTATATTTTTTAGGATATCTAAGAGTATCTGCTTTGACGCTGGACAGGCCATAGTTGCAGGTTCATCTAAAAGAAGTACTCCCTCTCCTCTCTCGTATATCTTCGCTATCTGCCTTCCCAGTATTAAACGTTGTTTTTCCCCCCCACTTAACACGTTGGCAAATACATCTTTTTTATGTTCCAGTCCAACTAATCTCAATATCTCTAAAGCCTTTTTTTCGTACTCTTCCCACTCCTCCTCCATAGGCAGAGACTCATCACAGTTGTTCCTTACAGCGTATAACTTCCTTATAATGTTGTTGATTGCAGGCTCGGCCCAAAGTGCAAAGTTCCTCTGAAGGTGTATGGCTGTAACTTCTCTGAAATCGTCCCTTCTACCAAGTATCTCGATGTATCCCTCATAGTCCCTATCTACCCCTCTAAGTATCCTGATCAGTGTAGACTTTCCTGCCCCAGATTTTCCTACTACTCCTAATATCTCTCCCTCTTTAACATGAAAAGAGACGTTATCTAGGGCTACCTTATTACCGTATCTCTTAGTGAGGTTTTTGACCACTACCGCTGTCATAGTATCACCTGAAAATAGTTAGGTTAATTTAATAATAGAAATAAGAGAATACTCGAAGTAGAGATAATGTATAGTTAAAGTAAAAAACCACTTATTTGCTCTCTCTTCGGTCATAGTAAGTACTGAGAATGGCGGAATAATAACTCTCATTTTTTTAATTATTTTAAATTTAATAATTATTATAATCTTACGTTAATTCTATTTTTTTAATAGGATTTTATATCTAAGAATAAACTTTGAGACTAATATAAATAAAGATCTCATATTATAGTAAGGAGCGAATTTTTCTGACAGATTATTATTATAACTGTGATTGTTATGGAGGACGATAGGGTAAATAAGTTAAAATGTATTATAAAATCTCTAGGAATAGAGTCTGCGAGGCTCATCGAGGAAAAAATAGATCTACAGTATATATATCTGAAAAATCTTAAAGAGAGGTTGGATAACGACGAGTTGTTTTTAAAGTTGATAATACTCAATGCCTTAGTATCCTATCAACTCTCTACCACTGGAGAGAGGTGGTGGAAGGAGTTTTCAGAGTATCCCTGGGAGGATATATCGGGAGATACACTAGAAGAGTATATAAGATTTCTCTCCAACTCGAAAGGTAATAGGAGATTTTTAGAGGGCAAGATAAAGAGACTGTATAAGTTGAAGTATCTATTAAGTACTCTCTCCCTGGAGAGGTTTAAAAACTACTATAACAACATGGAACTTCTCAGAAACTCCCTTGCCAAGGTGTTGAATACCAAAGGTTCCTCTAAGACTGTAGTGTTCGCCGTTAAGATCTTCGGTTATGGAGGTAGGATGGTATTTAACAGATTTATCCCTTATCCCTACACTGTTGAGATTCCAAAAGATAGTAGAATAGAAAAATACACTGCAAAATTTACAAAAGGAGATGTATTAAAATTTTGGAATGAAGTTGCCATAGAGAGTGGAGTTCCTCCCCTCCATATAGATTCCCTACTGTGGCCAGCCTTAGGAGATTGGGAAAGGGTAAAGAAACCTCTGAAATCCCTAAATGAAGATGTGTGTCAAAAGGTAAAAAAGTTGATAGAGTTAGTTTAGTTCTCCAATAATCTTTCAAAACATTCCATACAGACTATTTTCCCATCTATTATCCTCCCCCTAATCTCCATAAAGTACTCCCCACATTCCTCACATTGAATAGATGGGTATATTTTAGATCTCTTAGGTTCTGGAATATCTACGTCCCTTACATTGAAGAGTTCTTCTTCAGGTAGATTTAATAATTTATCAGAGTACTCCTCCTTCCATTTCTTTACAGCGTCTATATCTATGCCCTCTCCTGTGGTATTTAGCATAGAGTTTCGAACTGTGTTCATTTCCTTACTAATTTCCTCTTTTAGAGATATTCTAATTCCTTTTTTATTCTCCCTTGAATAGAATATATAAACATGCTTCCCATAATCTTTGAATATCAGATTTCCCTTTCCAAAGGTACAGCCAAGTATAAACTGTATCGCATCTACACTACATGAGTTATTATATACGATAGCCACCAACTCTTCATCTTGGGATCTTTTAAAATTTTTGAGAACGTATTTCGCCACTTTATAACCTATTATCAATCCAGGACAGTAATGTCCGTGAAATTCTATTAATTTGTTTAAATCTTCTTCCATTTTATCACCTAACAATTTTTTGAATAATATATTCTTATGGTACTCATTATAATTTATACTAGATAGTTCCCATCATAAAAATCTGATAAAAAATAATAATAATTATTATAAAAATAAAAAATCTTAAAAACTGCTGAAATACTAAAGTTGAATACTATAAAAAATAACAGACCAGTGTTCAAAGTGTTCAATTAGATAACGGCAGATTTTAACTTTTTAGGTGTTAACGGTTATATCTTAGGATCTTTCTATTTTAGTTTTTATTATTTCTATAATCAGTCCTATCCTCCTATTTAAAATAATAATCTAAAATAATAAAACTAACTATAAAAAAATTATTAAAATTATAAAGAATCTTATTTAATATAAATTTTAATAAGGATTTTTGTAAAAAAAATATAACTACGAAAATAGAGGTAAAACTCTGTCAACTTTCCTCCATAGCAGTACCACTTCTACAACAGTCTATGATAGGACCTACAATAAAAAACCCTTATATCAAAGTACTAAAAGACTATTGAAAAAAAGCAAATAACCATCTCTTTACTCTGATCCTTAAAAACTACAGTATAATTTTTTCTTCAAGAGCAACTTGAGGTTTTCAGTGTTAAGTGGTAATTTCAACTCTCTGATCTCCCTCCCTAAGAGGAAAAATGGGTAGTCAACCTTTACAGGATCTTCAGGATAAAGTGTCCTTGCGAACTCCGTTACTTTAACTACATCCTCCCAATTGAGATTGTCAGTTGATTTAAGCACTCCCAGAGATACTGCAACCCTTGCAACGTTTCTATCTAAAGGTACAAAGAGATCTCTAGGTGAAAAGTGATCAAATATCCTAAGATCTGGATGCTCCCTCACCATCCAACGCATATACATCCAGGATTTCTTCCTTACAGAGTTATTACTTTTACCCATACGTAGGATATTCCTCCCAATCTCTTCAACAAAGTTGTAAGGCTTTTGAAACATCCTACTATAACTAATCAAGTCGCCCTTTGCTCTTCCCATCACAAACCTGTTGACACTTGCGAGGATCTCTGGAATCATCCTTTTAAGCCTACCAAGAGATAGATCGGCAGTAATGTAATCCAAGATATCCTCAAAAATATACCTATCAGTTATTTTAAACAGGTTCTCTTTGAAATATTGATAAAACCTTACAATGAGTTTCCTTGCATTATCTGCTCTCCCAACGATATTCCCCTCATCGATGGATGCAACAAGTAAGAGGTAGTGTGCAGTCCTTCTTTTCTCCCTGTGGTCCTTTGAGTAGGGATTTATTGGAAGTTTTGGATGTATATCTGGATTAAACTGTAGGTCTGGTATATTGGAGTGTATCTCAATAAACTTCTTTAACAACTCTAATAGTTCCCTATCCATGTAAATCTCCTTTCAGTTTTTAATAATTTTTTATTAATATTTATTATTTTAACTCTATTTATTCACTCTTCTCTCCCCCACCCCTACAACTATCCTGTTCCTGCCACATTTACCTTTAGAAACAGAGTATAGATCGATGTTGTTCCTCTTAGCGTACTCCTCTACCTTCTTTCTACCACTGTCATAAGTCTTTTCTCCAAAGGATACAACCACTACAGCGTCCCCTACTTCCTTGGATCCAAGTACAGGTTTCTTAACCTTTAATCTTCTCAACTCATCTACACCCTCCAGATGAGTAACTATACCATAGGCATCTTCAACAAAGGGAAAGTCATGGAGATGTTTAACTATAAAGTCGATGTTATCTTCTCTCTCCTGGCCGTACCCCTTTAACTCCACGTTGTAATAGTTTAGCCTCCCTTCTAAATAATCTTTTATTATAGTTCTTGCGGTTCTTGTGATATCAACCTCTCCACCCTTTTCTAAATAGTTCAACTTCCTTCCTATTTCCCTCAAAGTATCCTCCTCTATTGGAGCATCTTCAACATCTACCCTGTAAAGTCTCTTAATGGCATCCCTGTTAATGGCATGGATGCCCCTAAGTATCTTCACTGCAGGGGCTACTGGATCCCTTATCTTCTCGTATCTAAGAGCACCTAACATTACCAATTCGTCCTCCTCTTTTGGCTCTATAATACCTGGAGTGTCTAGTAGTTTAATGTTTTTTGTCAGTTTTACCCACTGTTCCCCCTTAGTAAGCCCTGCAACAAGACCACTGGTAGCACTTCTTCTACCAGTTAAACTGTTTATAAGTGAGGATTTGCCTACATTGGGATATCCTACTATTCCTACCTTGCCCTCTTGGATACTCTCAGAGTGTAGGTATTTTTTAATAGCGTCTCTCAGTATCTTGGTACCTTTTCTATGCTTTGCACTTACAAATACTACAGTACTTTCAGGATTTTCATTTTTCATTTTCTCTTTATATTCCCTTAGGATCTCTATAGGTACTAAATCTGCCTTATTAAGAACGTATATGATTTTTTTATCCTTTTCTCTAATCTTTTTTTCTAGTTTTCTATTCCTAGTGCCCTCTGGATTCCTAGCATCTAATACAAAGAGTACGACATCACAGTCCTCTAGAATCTTATCTACTATCTTTTTAGTGGGAACCTTCTTTATCCTCTTGCCCCTCATAGTATCCCAAAGTTTAAAAACATCCTATTGTATATATATTGTACTGGGGTTTTCTATGAGACTTGAAGATCTTCAACTCGCCTATGACTTTGTTCTCTATATAGTGGTAGGAATAACTGTTGGATATATTCTATATCAGAGGTACGACAACGGTATTTTTGTAGTGGTAGGGTTTCTGTTAGGAGTATTTCTAGCATTTTTAAATGTATTTAGGTTGATAAGGAGGAAATATATTTAATGACTCGCACTATTGTTTTTTAACCTAGCCATTAAGATAATACTCCCTTTATAAAAATAATAATTATAATATTAATAATACCTTAATTCCCATCAAAGTAATGATTTAAATAATAAAAATAATAAAAACTGAAAAAATATTAAAATATTATTAAAATATAATACTTTTAACAAAATTAATAATAGCAACCTGCTAAGAAGGATCTGCTCCACTTCTCCATAGTGTCTTATAGCATCCTAGGAGAGATATTATTTATCTCTTATTTTGATTTTAATACTTCCTTTTATACTTTTATTATAATTATTATTCTTATCAGAATTTTTTTGATGGGAATTAGGGTTATTAAAATATAAAAATTATTAAAAAATAAATAATCTCCCTAATGTTTTAGATACTTAGGAAAGATCTAGAGAATTTTTATAAACTTTATATCTCAAAGGTGTATTAATATTAAATTTTCAGTATTTTTAATTTTTATTATTTGTATAATAATTATTATTCTTTTTTAGTGGAAATACCTTAACGGTGATAAGTTTGGATCTAATAACCTTAGAGGAGGCGGAGACTAACTATAAGTATGGGCATAATCCCTATAAGAGACCTATCGAGGAACTTTTAAAAAATGGTCTTGTAGTTATCGACAAACCTTCTGGACCTACATCCCATGAGGTAGCCCTCTGGGTAAAGAAGATACTAAATTTAAATCTTGCTGGACATGGGGGGACACTTGATCCCAAGGTAACTGGTGTACTTCCTGTGGCGTTGGAGAATACTACGAAATGTATTCAACTCTGGCACGCTCTTCCAAAGGAGTATATATGTCTCATGCATCTCCACAGAGATGCTAAAGAGGAAGATATCTATAGGGTATTTAAGGAATTCACTGGAAGGATAATTCAAAGGCCCCCTTTAAAGTCTGCTGTAAAGAGGAGCCCAAGGATAAGGAAAATATACAAGATGGATATATTGGAGATAGATGGGAGGGATATTCTATTTAAGGTAAGGTGTCAATCTGGAACCTATATTAGAACCCTTGCAAGGAACATTGGAGAGGCCCTAGGTACTTCCGCCCATATGCAGGAACTTCGTAGAATAAGAAGTGGTCCATTTACAGAGGATGAGGCAGTATATCTCCAGGATCTAAAGGATGCCTATGTATTCTGGCGGGAGGATAGAGATGAGGAGGAACTTAGGAGGATAGTTAAACCCTTAGAGTATGGACTCCAACATCTAAAGAAGGTGGTAGTAAAGGACAGTGCAGTGGATGCTGTATGTCATGGTGCAGATGTCTATTTAAGTGGTATCTCCAAGATCAGTAAAGGCATTGGGCCTGGGGAGACTGTGGTGGTGGAGACCTTAAAAGGAGAGGCTGTAGCGATAGGAAAGTCACTACTAAGTACTAAGGATATATTGAAAATTAAAAAAGAGGGGAAGAAATATACCAGCCCTATAGCGGATACTCAGAGGGTGTTAATGGAGAGGGGCGTTTATCCAAGGATGTGGAAGGGAAAAAGATAAAATAAATTATAATAAACAGTGAAATGAATAAATTAGAAATAAAGGCAGAAAAGGGATAAAATAAATTTCTCTGCTATCTTTTGACCTATACTAAGAAGTTAGAAAATAAGGATGATTTTCTGTTATCTTTTCTTTTCAGGAGTTTTTATTTTTTTAGATAAAATTTTTACTATAATTCCACGAAAAGGTAAATAAAAATTATTATTAAAATATTAAAAAATTATTCTGTATAACTTTAACTCCCATAAAAAATTCTGATAAAAAATAATAATTATAATACCTTAGTTCCCACCAAGTGTGATTAAAAGAATAATAAAAATAATCAATTATAAAAATATTAGATATCCTAAGTTCTTTCTGAACACTTAGGTAAGATAGAAAATCCTATTCTGAATCCTTGTATTAGAAGGTATTCAGAGGATCATTCTCCTTCAATATTATTTTTAAAATTTTTTGTATCTAGGATGATAGAAGTTTTTTATTTTTTTTAAACCTTTTCTTTATTATTTTTATAATTATTTTTATTATTCTTTAAATTATCACTTTGATGGGAACTGGGGCATTAACAATAGCAGACTGTTAGGAAGGATCTACTCCACTTCTATAGTATCTTAGAGTATTCCAGGAAAAGATTATCTATCTCTTATTTTGATTTTAATACCCTTCTTTTTATACTTTTATTATAATTATTATTCTTATCAGAATTTTTTTGATGGGAATTAGGGTTTATTATAGTTATAAACAAAAAAGAGTTTGCATTAAAAACAACTACCATCAAGATCTCAATAAATAATAAGAATAATAATATTAAAAAAATAGTAAATCATAGCATTAATTAATGTGAAATCTCGTTTTCATCTCTTGAGTATCTTAGAACGGGAGAGACAGTTTTAAAATTTTCTGCTAATCCTTTATTCTTAGAGGAGTTTTTTATTATTTTTATAATTCTTCTTATTCTTTAAACTATCCTTTTGATGGGAAGTAGGGTTTATTATAATTTATCTTACTTATAATAAAATAGTATAAAAAGAATTGTTAAAACTAGATAAGAGATATATGCTTTTTGAAATGTTCTTGAATATTGGAAAAAGGGGCGGATCCTTCTAACAGAGACTGTTGCTAGTAATCTATCTAACGTATTAATTCTTATATTTTTATAATAATTTTTTCAATGACTTTTATTATTTTAAATTTTTAAATTTTATACGTTAAGTCAAATAAGTCTCTGTATCATAATTAAAAGTAATTATTACAAATAAAAAATTTAAGAAATAATATATATAGGTAAAATTAGTAAAAACTAATCAATAAATTTCAAAGATCGACAACAAGGTCTTACTTTTTATCCGTATATGCTCCCTTTTATAACTGATAAAATCTTTAGGTGATAATGTGAAAATTGAAATAAATGAGAACTACTGTAAAGGATGCGATATTTGTATATTCATATGTCCAAGAGATGTGTTTGTAAAATCTGAAAAATTAAATAAAAAAGGTATTTATCCACCTATACCTAAATATCCTGAGAATTGTACCAAGTGCCAGCTTTGTGTATTACAGTGTCCAGATCAGGCTATTTCTCTCTTGGATTAAATATTTTTTTAATACAAATAATCGACATATTTAGATGTATCAATATATTATTAAAAAATAAAATTTTCCATGGCATGGGGGCTATAGCCCGCCTTCTGTAATTTCGGCGACATTCGGCTAAGCGCTGAACGCTTGCACCCGTGCAGAATGGCCTCGTTTCACCGGCCCCTTGGAGCTCCTCAATTTGCTATCATCGTCATCGTTCCAAGACCGTGTCGTTTCTGTAGGCCATTCAGCCCCTCTCGGGGCATGATGCACTTTATGGGTGGGCGGAGCTTCCTCCTTACGGAGAGTCGCCAGCCCCCTTGCCATGGTTTGTTGAAAATTGTTAAAAAAGAGTGGCTGACGGCGTCGCCCCGTTCCCACCCAAAGGCAGTACTTGGGGCATCGCTGGAGGGCTTAATTTCCGAGATCGGGACGGGATCGGATGTAGCCCCTCCGCTATGGCCGTCATGCCAGGTAAAAAACGCCCCATAAGCCCCCGTACCTTTAAGTGTCCAGGTACTCCTATATCCCCTCGGGCGATTAGTACTAGCGGACTTAACACCTCGGGGGGAAACCCCTCGGTGCTTACATCCCTAGCCTATCAACCCCCTCTTCTAGGGGTGCCCTCGTCCCCAAAGGGAACGGCTGCCTATTTTCGGGGTGGGTTTCGGGCTTAGATGCTTTCAGCCCTTAACCCTTAGCGCGTGGCTGCTCGGCATGCCCTGTCGGACAGCCGATAGACTAGAGGCGCCGGTGGTTCGTTCCTCTCGTACTAGAACCACCTTCCCCTCAGGCAGCCCACACCTCCAGCAGATAGCAACCAACCTGTCTCACGACGGTTTAAACCCAGCTCGTGATCCCCTTTAATGGGCGAACAGCCCCACCCTTGGGTCCTGCTGCAGACCCAGGATGGGAAAAACCGACATCGATGTAGCAAGCCGCGGGGTCGATATGGGCTCTCGCCCGCGACAACTCTGTTATCCCCGGGGTAGCTTTTCTGTCATCCCTGGCCCCCATCGGTGAGGCACAGGGGTTCGCTAGGCCCGGCTTTCGCCTCTTGGTTGCGTATTGTGGGCAACCAAGTCAGGCCGGCTTTTGCCCTTGCACTCAACGGCGGAGTTCTGACCCGCCTGAGCCGACCTTTGGGCCCTCCCGATGCCTTTTCAGGAGGGTGCCGCCCCAGCCAAACTGCCCACCTACCGGTGTCCCCCTAGTGGGGTAAGGGACATGGTCATGGGTGGGTGGTGTCCCATGGGCGCCTCCACCCCCCCTGGCGAGGGGGCTTCGACGGCTCCCACCTACGCTGTACACCCACGACCATGCCCCAACGGCAGGCTGCAGTAAAGCTCCACGGGGTCTTCGCTTCCCACTGGAGGTCTCCGGCCTTTGCACCGGAAAGGTAGGTTCACCGGGTTCCAGCCGGGGACAGTGGGGGTCTCGTTACGCCATTCATGCGGGTCGGAACTTACCCGACAAGGAATTTCGCTACCTTAAGAGGGTTATAGTTACCCCCGCCGTTTACTGGCGCTTCGCCCGGTTGTACCCGGGTTTCACGTACCAGCACTGGGCAGGCGTCGGCCTTAGTACACACCCTTTCGGGCTAGCTAAGACCTGTGTTTTTATTAAACAGTCGGACCCCCCTAGTCACTGCGACCAGCAGCCCCTTGAGAAGGCCGCTGGCACCCCTTCTCCCGAAGTTACGGGGCCAATTTGCCGACTTCCCTCGGCTGGATTCTCCCGACACGCCTTAGGCTACTCACCTAGGGGCACCTGTGTCGGTTCTAGGTACGGTCGCCAGGGATCCTTGCCAGTTCCCTTTTCACGGGCTCCAGGGCTCGGCCAAACCGCCCTAACGGGCGGCTCATCAGGCTTTCATCCGGTTCTCGTTATTACAACTCTCCCCGGACTTATACCCTTGACCACCCCGACGGGGGTGGTTGGCCTACCCTGAAGCGTCAGGAACTGGCCTTGCGTTGCCGCACGTACCCTGGCGGCACAGGAATATTAACCTGTTTCCCTTTCCCCCCAAGGGAGTTACCCTGGGGGTTAGGACCGGCTAACCCACAGCTGACGATCATTGCTGTGGAAACCTGGCCCCTTCGGCGGTGGGGATTCTCACCCCACTTTGCTGTTACTACTGCCGGGATCCTCATTTCTACGGGGTCCACTCGACCTCACGGCCGAGCTTCTACCCCCGCAGAACGCCCCCCTACCGGATCACCTTTCGGTGCCCCCGGGTCTCGGTGGCCGGTTTAGCCCCGTCCATTTTCGGGGCCCCTGACCTCGGCAGGTGAGCTGTTACGCACTCTTTAAAGGATGGCTGCTTCTAAGCCAACCTCCCTGCTGTCTTAGGCCAGGGACGCCCTTCCTGTTCACACTTAACCGGCACTTAGGGACCTTAACCCGGGTCTCGGTTATTCCCGTCTCGGACATACGGCTTACCCGTATGCCCTCACTCGGGGGCTACGGCGTGGACAGGTTCGGAGTTTGACAGGGTGGCGAGGGCTTTCGCCCCCTATCCACCCTATCAGTGCTCTACCCTGCCCACTACCTAACCCCCGGCTAGCCTGCGAGCTACTTCGGGGGGAACCAGCTGTCTCCGGGCTCGATTGGCCTTTCACCCCTAGACCGGGGTCAGGGGAGCACTTTGCATTGTAACACCCCTGCAGGCCTCCACCCCTCTGATGAGGGGCTTCACCTTGCCCCGGCCTAGATCGCCCGGTTTCGGGTCGTATGGCTGTGACTCCAGGCCCTTAAGACCCCGTCCCTCGGCAAAGGCCTGCGGACCTGTCGGTTTCCCTACGCCTCCGACCTTTAAGGTCTTAGGCTCGCCACAGCCATACACTCCCCGGCCCGTTTTTCGAAACGGACGGCACGACCCTGGACACTGTTCCTCGTACTCCCCTCTCGCGAGGGTTTCCTTCGGAACAGTTGCCTTTGGGGCCGTGCCATACTGTCCCTACCTGGTTTCAGGCTCTTTTCACCCCCCGCTAGGGGTGCTTTTCAGCTTTCCCTCACGGTACTAGTTCGCTATCGGTCTTGGGACGTATTTAGGGTTGGAAGACCGATGCCTCCCAGATTCCCGCGGGATATCCGACCCACGGTACTCAGGGACACCCCAAAACCCAGGTCGGTTACGCCTACGGGACTTTCACCCTCTATGGTGTGCCATTCCAGGCAACTTCGGCTTCCCGACCTGGGTTTTTTACGGGGGCCCTGCAACCCCACATCCCCTGGATGTTACCACCCAGGGTTCAGTTTGCCCTCTGCCGCTTTCGGTCGCCCCTACTCACGGCATCCCTGTTGGTTTCTTTTCCTGCGGGTACTAAGATGTTTCAATTCCCCGCGTTCCCGCTCCTTACGGAGCGCCCCAAATGGGGCAGGAAGTCCCATTCGGGGATCCTGGGATCTACGGATGCCTGCTCCTCCCCCAGGCTTATCGCAGCTTGCCACGCCCTTCGTCGGCGCCCAAGCCGAGCCATCCACCAGGTAGGATAGGTGGATATAGGAGTACCTGGATATCACCAGGTACGGGGGCTTATGGGGCCCTCATCTCCCTTCGGGCTATCGATCCATGACCCCCAAGATCATGGATCGAAAAAAATAAAAGTGGACCCAGTGGGATTTGAACCCACGGCCTCCGCCTTGCAAGGGCGGCGCTCTCCCAGCTGAGCTATGGGCCCATGATGTAAGCCTGCAACCATTTAGTGCCTGGTAACGACCGGCTTTTTTCCAAGGAGGTGATCCAGCCGCAGGTTCCCCTACGGCTACCTTGTTACGACTTCACCCCCCTCGCTGAGCCCAGGTTCGACCCTGGCCAGCGGCCAGGGCCTCACCTGGACCCAACTCGGGTGGTGTGACGGGCGGTGTGTGCAAGGAGCAGGGACACATTCACCGCAGCATGGTGAGCTGCGATTACTACGGATTCCGCCTTCACGTGGGCGAGTTGCAGCCCACGATCCGAACTACGGTTGGGTTTAGGGGATTAGCTCCCCCTTTCGGGGTCGCATCCCACTGTCCCAACCATTGTAGCCCGCGTGTAGCCCAGGGGATTCGGGGCATACGGACCTATCGTTGCCCGCACCTTCCTCTGGTTTGGCACCAGCGGTCCCCTATGAGTGCCCTCCCCCCGGAGGGGGAGATGGCAACATAGGGCGCGGGTCTCGCTCGTTACCTGACTTAACAGGACGCCTCACGGTACGAGCTGACGATGGCCATGCACCACCTCTCGGCTCTTCAGGTAAGGTCGTCAACCTGACCTTCATCATGCCGTCGCCCCTGGTGAGGTGCCCGGCGTTGAATCCAATTAAACCGCAGGCTCCACCCGTTGTAGTGCTCCCCCGCCAATTCCTTTAAGTTTCAGTCTTGCGACCGTACTCCCCAGGCGGCGGACTTAACGGCTTCCCTTCGGCACCGCCTGGGCCCGAAGCCCAGGCGACACCTAGTCCGCAGCGTTTACGGCCGGGACTACCCGGGTATCTAATCCGGTTCGCGCCCCCGGCTTTCGTCCCTCACCGTCGGACCCGTTCCAGGCAGGTGCCTTCGCCATAGGTGGTCCTCCAGGGATCAACGCATTTCACCGCTACCCCTGGAGTACCCCTGCCCTCTCCCGGTCCCAAGTCCAGCAGTATCCCTGCCAGTCCTACGGTTAAGCCGTAGGATTTAAGCAGGGACTTACTGGACCGGCTACGGACGCTTTAGGCCCAATAATAGTGGCCACCACTCGGGCCGCCGGTATTACCGCGGCTGCTGGCACCGGACTTGCCCAGCCCTTATTCCCGGAGCTTTTTACACTCCGGAAAAGCCGTGGCTAGGCCACGGCACTTGGGGTCCCCCCATCGCACTTTCGTGCATTGTGGAGGTTTCGCGCCTGCTGCGCCCCGTAGGGCCTGGGGCCTTGTCTCAGTCCCCATCTCCGGGCTCCCTCTCTCAAGGCCCGTACCGATCGTAGGCTTGGTGGGCCGTTACCCCACCAACTACCTAATCGGCCGCAGTCCCATCCTCAGGCGGGCATGCGCCCTTTCGGGGAAGGATCCTTCCAGACCTCTTCCCCTATGGGGTATTAGCCTCAGTTTCCCGAGGTTATCCCCCACCTGAGGGTAGGTTGACCACGTGTTACTGAGCCGTCCGCCGGTGCCTGCACCCCGAAGGGTGCAGGCCCCACGACTCGCATGGCTTAGTCGGACCCCAATAGCAGTGGCCTCCGGCGGGATCAACCGGAATTAAAATGGAGTACGGTCATTTCCGGTCGTTACCAGGTATCACTTGGTTGCAGGCTTACATCCAACCTAAGTCCTCGACTTAGGTTATCACTCCTTTGCATAAAATAACACCGTACAGAATGTTGTATTGTTTTTAGGATTAGAACGATTGAGGTATAAATATTAAAATTATTATAATTATTATAAATTATAAAATGACTGAATACTGAAGGTGAAAAAATGGTTGTAGCGCTAGATGTGAACGGTAGAGATATATCTATAGGTTCCTATGTAAGATACATAAATACAGGTACTACAGGTATTGTAAAGAATATTTTAGAGAAGGAAGGAGAGATCTGGGTACTTTTAGATAACGATCTGATGTATAAACCTGAAAAATTAGAGATCATTGAATATAAGAAAAAAGAAGATAGAGTAGTTAAGGAGAAAATAGAGGATATTATTGAAAAAGAGGAAATAAAAGATATAGAATCAAATATAGACGCCTGTGGTGCTGGATAGATCCCTTATTTAAAAATTAGTTAAGAATAAATAAAATTATTCTATCCTTTAATCTTTTGATAAGAGTCTAGTATAGCATTCAGTATATAAGTATCCGATATCCTAGAGGCATCCTTGGAACAGAAATCTATTCTTAAGGTTTTACTAGCACCAGGCATTCCTGCCGCTGTAATAGTTATTATACCGTAGTTTTCTAAGAGTTTCATTGCCAACTGGACGGACTCTTCCTCTGACAGTGATGTTATGGCAAATCCAGTAGGTGTTCTCTCACTTTCTATCCCTACTGAAGTTAATGGTGTTAGATCTATTTCCCTCGCCCTATTAAATGCCTCTCTCAATTTCTGGAAACTAAAACTCTCCAATGCATTTACCATACCTGCTAAAACTGGTGCCTGGGCTTCCAATCCATACTTTAAACCTTCCTCGTATATAGTATCCACTAGATCTATATCTCCAGCCAAGAGACCAGCCCTTGGACCATCCATTAACTTATCTGTACTTGTAACCACTAAATGAGCATTTAGTTTTAAGGCTGGAGGCTGATTATAGAGTAACCTCAACCTAGCTCCCGAGGCATCATCTATAAAGGATATACTGTCTTTTTTACTACATTGAGAAAGTATATCCTTAAGGTGTTTTATATCTACTACTTTATGGTCCATAGTGGCCCCAGTTATAATAGTTAGGGTATTTTTATCTATTCTATTTAAAATCTCCCCTACATTATCACTTTCAAAATATGGAATATCAAATATCTTGCAACTCCTTGGAATAGAAGGATGGGATGGTCTCTTCGGCAGATAGTGTATTACTTCATCTATCTCCTTAGATAGTGCCATTATAGTAGAGAGTATTGCTGAAGAGGTTCTATTAAATCCCACTGCTTTATGAATGTTAGGATCACCTCCTAAGTGTTGAAGTCCTACCTTATTCAACTTCTCTGAGAATACAGCGGGTCCTATGTAAGTATCTAGTATATCCATGTCAGTTTTTTTCAACTTAAATCCTCCACTCATACCTGTAAGATCGTATAAGTACTCTCTACCTTTTGTTTCTATAATATTTAGTATTATTTCTCTAACTTTTTTTATTCTCTCCATTTCTGAATTTATCATTGACCTCACCGATATACTTTTTCTTATTAAAAATAATTATTATAGTAAAATAGTATTTAAAAAAATCTAAATTTACTCCAATAATTCAATAAATTATTATAAAAGTGGTAAAAAATAACCACAATTTTCTATTTTTTTGAGAGAAACTTTTATAACAAAGTTTTATTTTGGTATACTTGTTTTAATATGGATACAAAGAGTAATATAACATAAATGCTTATAATATAAAGTAATTTTTTAATTATTATTTTTTATATTTGAGATTAAGTATATTCTAACATTCGGTAAATTTTTTTAATAAGTATAGTGCAAAATTCAAACTCCCAATTTCATAGGAGATTACAGCGTTTTATGGCCGAATTCGACCCATCTCCACGAATGATAAGACAGAGGGCTCTTTTAGAGTTTATAAACACTAAACAAATGAGTATCGAAGATAGGCTAAAATTAGAAGCTCTTTTTAGCTACTATCTCGGTGTTATTGACTCTAAAACTATAGTACTCTATAATAGATCCCAGGAAACCTTATTGAAGCTCCCCTATTTAACTAGATTTAATAGTGAGAGTAATCTTTACAGCAAAATAGACCAACTATATACTTTATTTGAGAATGCTATAGAGAAGCACGTAGATAAGAGAGGAAAAGGAGATGCCGTTTTTTTAACCTTAACTTTGGACCCTAAAAACTTTAGAAATATTGTAGATGCGTCTAAAGAATCTCCTAAAGCCCTAAATAGGTTTTTTTCATTCATAAAAAAGAGATTAAAGAGCGAATACGAAAAATTAAAGATTAAATGCAAAAAAGAAAAACTGAAAAAGGAAGTTAGAAAGAAATACATAAGTAGGCTTAAAAAACTAAAGAAACTGGTAAAAAAACTGGATTATATCAACGTTGTAGAGTTTCAACGTAATGGAATGGTTCATTTCCATATCGTTATATTTGGTATTGACTGGTTAATTCCACAGAAAGAGTTATCTAAAATCTGGGAAAAATACGGAATGGGAAAGATAGTTCATATTTACCGTTTAAAGTTTAGTGATAACGAAGGAGATTTTATATTCTACAAAAATAAACCAAAAAACACCAAAACCAACAGTATAACTGATTATCTAACAAAATACCTAAAAAAGGCGTTTTATGATAAATCTGAACTGTCTTTATTCTGGTTAACTAATAAAAGATTTTTTACTTATAGCAGATCTTTACTTAAAAAAGAGGAAAAGGAAATACCAAAAATAAAATTGAGTAGATGGGAGTTTATTGGAGTTTTCGATACTGATATTTTTGATAGATACACCGATGAGGAGTTTATAGAACTATTTGTATATAAAATCCGTCGATACCGTCGGAGGATTAAGTTTACTCCATTCTGTCCAGTAGGGAGTAATACTGTGGTACATGTGTGGGACTATGGACTGTCATTTTAGTTCAAAAACATGACGTCGACGACACTATCGACACCACCACCGTATTATTTGAATATATTATATAGGGAGTGCTGATTTCTTCACCTTTATAGTGCTTATAGTGGTCTTATTCTACATAAGAACACTTAGAACATAGGGAGATTTTGACTGATATTACTATACTATAGGGAGGGAAATTATGGAGTGTAAAACCTATTGTTCCATAGGTGAGGATGATATACAGTGGAAAATAAAAATACCACACACTGTCTGTAGAGCATTATATAACTCTGTATTTATAGCCCAATTTGATGTGTTTAAACGTGCTGGTTTCTCAATAGCTTTTGGTATAATGATAACCTGTGAAGTTGATAAAGAGGAGGTATTGATATGCGAAGAGAGTGTATTTTTAACTAAGGAGGAGTTTAAAAAACTTATTGAACTGTTTGAGGAGGCATATAGTAAAATGGATGAAATATTAGATTCAAAACTTTTGGATATAACTGTACCCAATCGACCCCATGGTGTATTTCATGACTCTGTAGGAGTAATAATATTAGGTACTTCTGCAGTATTGTTTATCAACCATAAATTTAAAACTGGAGAGACAACCGAAACGATCTACGGGATAAGAATATTTATAAAAAAAGAGGACTTCGAAAAACTTATTGAGTTTTTAAAGGAGGTTTATAATAAACTATTATTTTAGTATATCTACTCCCAGAATACTGGGATAGAGAATACTGAATACCTACTCCAGAGTACTGGGATATGGAGTACTGGATACTTACTCCCAGTACTGGGATAGAGAATACTGGATATCTACTCCCAGAATACTGGAATATGGAGTACTGGATATCTGGAATAAGCACCTACTCCAGAGTACTGGAATATGGAGTACTGGATACTTACTCCAGAATACTAGATAGAGAATACTGAATACCTACTCCAGAGTACTGGAATATGGAATACTGAATACCTACTCCAGAGTACTGGAATATGGAATACTGAATACCTACTCCAGAGTACTGGAATATGGAATACTGAATACCTACTCCAGAGTACTGGAATATGGAATACTGAATACCTACTCCAGAGTACTGGAATATGGAATACTGAATACCTACTCCAGAGTACTGGAATATGGAATACTGAATACCTACTCCAGAGTACTGGAATATGGAATACTGAATACCTACTCCAGAGTACTGGAATATGGAATACTGAATACCTACTCCAGAGTACTGGAATATGGAATACTGAATACCTACTCCAGAGTACTGGAATATGGAATACTGAATACCTACTCCAGAGTACTGGGATAGGGAGTACTGGATATCTGGAATAAGCACCTACTCCCAGTACTGGGATATGGAATACTGAATATCTACTCCCAGAATACTGGGATAGAGAATACTGGATACCTATAAAACATATATTTCTACCAACTACCATCTACTACTATAAATTAAATCATTGGTAATTGCTTAAGCGATATAGGGATTTTAAAAAAATAGGGAATATTACAGTAGTTGGGATTTTTTGACTACTAACGTGTTTCTCTATTTTTTATATTCTGGAATAGATATCTTGCTATCTTGATTTTTTGAGTAATTCTTTTTATTGAATACTGTGATTTTGTGGTTAATGTAAATCTGTGAGTACTTCAATTTTGAATTAATTCAATTTTAAAATAATGCAATCTTGAATTAATTCACTTTTTTGAGTAATTAACTTTTTAAAATAGTCCAGTTTTTTGAATATCCAAATTTTTGGACATTTTTGACAAAATAGTTTCATTTTTGGCTAATGTGTCTCATTTTTGAAACAACTGTTTCATTTTTGAAACTATAAACTATTTATAGAAGATTATTGTAAAATTGACAGCAAAAAATAGCCTCTCTTAAGAACCGAAGTAGTTATAAAAAAATAGTGGGATCCCTTACAGGGATCCCATAACCACAACGGAAAGGATACCACAAAGGTACACGGAGGTGTATGGGGTGTATAATATGCACGACCTCCCTATTTATGACATTATAAAAAATTACATAAAAACTTACTGATTAAGAAGTTTAAAATCAGCAACGTAAAACATAGATTTGGAACACTCTATATTTAAATTTGTGTATTATGAATGGATAGAGTACCGTATAGGTATCTATGCCAGAATTATCCTTAATAAAATAGAAAAGAAAATAAAGCGTAAACAAAGAAAAGAAAGAAGGACATTTGATTTTAACCATACCCTCCGAACACTAAATCCTACTACTTAACTTGTATTATTTATTATTCTTGTATTTTGATAGAATACTATACTAGAGTTTAAAGGGATATTATGACCTTGGTAGAAGAGATATTATCTAAAAAATTGGGAAGAGATACCTATGAGGGAGATACAATAGAGGTAGATATAGATCTGGCGATGACCCACGACGGTTCTACACCACTGGCTACAAAGGCTTTTAAGAAGATAACTGATAGAGTTTGGGATAGGGAGAAAATAGTAATAGTCTTTGATCACAACATCCCTGCAAATACTGTAAAGGCTGCAAATATGCATAAGATTACAAGGGAGTTTGTAAGGGAGCAGGGGATAAAGTACGTATATAGGGAGGGGGAGGGTATATGCCATCAGGTGTTGATTGAGAGGGGACATGTAAAACCTAACATGGTTATCGCTGGAGGGGACAGCCATACCTGTACCCACGGCGCCCTCGGTGCATTTGCAACAGGATTTGGGGCTACAGATATGGGCTATATATTTGCAACTGGTAAAACCTGGATAAAGGTACCTAAGACTATAAGGGTTAATATTGAGGGGAGTAACGATAGGATAACCTCTAAGGATATAGTACTTAGGGTTTGTAAGGAGATTGGAAGGAGGGGAGCTATATATATGGCTATAGAGTACGGGGGAGAGGTTGTTAAGAGGATGGGTGTAGAGGATAGGGCGGTACTCTGTAATATGGCTGTGGAGATGGGGGCGAAGGTTGGTATTGTTGAAGCAGATGAGAGAACCTACGAGTATCTAAGGGGGAGGATAAGTAATGAGGAGTTGGCCTATCTTATGAGAAATAGAATATCTGTAGATGAAAGGGAAGAGAGTTATTATAAAACAGTAAGTATAGACATTACAGATATGGAGGAGCAGGTTGCATGTCCTCACTATCCAGATAACGTTAAACCTGTATCTGACGTAGTAGGCACTCCTATAGATCAGGTGTTTATAGGTTCCTGTACAAACGGGAGGTTGGGAGATCTTAGGATGGCTGCAAGGTATCTAAAGGGTAAGAGGGTACACAGGGATGTAAGGTTAATTGTTATCCCTGCCTCGAAGAGGGTATTTGAGGATGCTTTAAGGGAGGGTCTGATAAAGATATTCCTCGAGGCTGGTGCTATTATATGTCCTCCAGGTTGTGGCCCATGTCTCGGTGCCCATCAGGGTGTTTTAGGAGATGGTGAAGTATGTCTCTCTACCTCTAACAGGAACTTTAAAGGTAGGATGGGTAGTACTAATGCAGAGATATATCTCTCATCTCCAGTGATTGCAGCGAAAAGTGCTGTTAAGGGATATATAACGAATGAGTGATTTATTTAGGATACCTCCTCTCTTTATAAAATCCTTTGTTCCACTTTCAATGAATTCCCTACTTTCAATACTTTCAATTTTAAAAATCAAATATAATAAAATCAAAAATCAGAAGATATTTTTATAAAAATTAATTTATAAAAAAATAATTTTTATTATAATTTAACCTATATCCCCCTCAATATTCAAAAAGACCGGCCCCCTAACATCTATAACTTTACCCTTCCCTATAATATACTTCAATGCTACATCCTCCAACTTTAAATTCACATCTCCAAGGTTTCTAACTATAGGCACCCTTATTTTTAAGTGATCTACGTTAGATACGAGGGCTTCTTCTATCTTATAGGCAACTTTAAAGGAGAGAGCATCTATATATCTTATTCCAGTGGAAATACCGTATCTCCTAGTATCCTCTACAAGTTTTCTGTATTCCTCCTTAATATCCTCCTCTGACTCTGGTACCCCTATAATATTTCCATCGTATACGTAGATCTCGTTTAATACAGAAGGACCTAACAACCTCTTACCCTCTTCCCTCTCGTAGATGGTGATCCTTATATTTTTCTTTATATTGTAGAACTCTATCTCCCTTTCAAGTACCACCTCACAGGGAGCAGGTTTATCTCTATTTTTTATACAGATATCTATAAGATCCAACCCTAAGTTGTAAAGTTCATCAGTTACAGGCATCTTATCTATATGTAGCATATATGCAATATCCCTATCACTTAAAACAACATCATAAAGTTGTGGATATACCATCTTCCTAACATCTTCATAGTTATAGAGGATCATCGCTAACCTCTCAACACCAAGGCCCAAGTTCATAACTGGCACATCTATACCGTACTCACTTAGTGCAATAGGTGAATATATACCAAATGTAGCAACTTCCAACCACTCCCCCAACTTTGGATGGTATGCATAAACTTCAGTCTGGGTATCTGGGACGTAGTACTTACTCTTCTTCTCATCAGGTTTAAATCTAAACTTACTGAATCCAAATTGAGATAGTAGCCCCTCTGCAACAGCCATACCGTCGTCTATGGAGACATCTTCCCCAACTACTACACAGGAGGCAGAGTGATATGTCATAAGATGACTCCTATCCTCCCTCTGTTCCCTTCTAAAACATCTATCGATGGAAAACAGTTTAAAGGGAAGGGGCTTTTTACCTATAAGATGGGATATAGTGATAAACCAGCCAGATGTCATATGACTACGTAGTGTTAGAGATAGAGGTTCAGGTACCAACTCCTTGAACTCTGGAAATACCATCTCCAACACCTTCAGCCCCATCTCACTGGACACCTCAAGGGCTCTACCTATCTCCAGCACCAGATCGTCTCCATCTATAACGCCCTTCTTATACTTGTGGAGGGTTTTTCTCAGGTTCTCCACCTTCTCTGGAGTTATCTCTACCCCTAACTTCTCTATCTCCTCTATTCTATCCCTCCCTAAACCTACATCGGGCCTTGGAAGTCCTGCTAAGTAGAAACACCTGTCCAATACAGCGAGGGCCTCTGGACCAAACTGTTTATAAATCTCCCTCTCATCTACGATTAAGGGATTTATGTACTCCTCGAACCCCATCCTTAAATAACACTCCCTTAACCTCTCTATGGTATCCATCACTGGATGGGACTTCCCGTACTCCATTTTTATCCTTGGATACCTTCTATCTATATGCCTCTTAGGTAGCAACTCCTTTGTAAGTTTCCAGGTCCCTTCAAAATCCTTCCTTGCCTTCTCTAAAATCTCCTTTCTGTTGAGCATCATAATCCTCCCTTAGGTTTATTGGAATTATTTAAGATATTAAACAAGGTTTATAAATAAAATTCCAGGGAAAAGTAATTATTTTTTATTTTTTTGTTAATTTCTTATCCCAATCAATTTTTAATTTATAGCCAATAATAACTTTTTAAACTATAATAAAAATAGTAGTATATTATAGATAATAATAGATAATATAAATAAAAATAAAAAATACAGAAAATAAAGAATAAGACAAAGAAATAACAGAAAAAGAGGTAAAAAACTCTTCTAAGAAGAATTAACAGAAATCCCGTTCTACTTCTCCAGTATTTAAGCGTAGTCCAGAGGATAAGATTGTATTTTACTTTTTTATCTGTATATATTTTTTATTAGGTATTAGGAGTTTTTGATTATTATAACTTAGTTTCCGTCAAAGTGAATAGTTAAAAATAATAATGAGAATGTAATAACAATAATATGGTAATAATAAAATTATATTAAGTATACTGTTTTTACTTCTATATTCAGGAGATCTAGAAGCCTTTTATTTTAAAAAACTTTTTCCTATTTTTGTCTATTATTTTTAATTTTTGAAATTACTCTAATTATTTTTAACCCCTCGTTATGATGATATCTAGTTATTTAAATAAATCCAATTAAGTTTATATATTATATATAGTTTATATTTGGTATAATTTCCGTTCTAAAAATTATTGTGGAGGGATCTTTATGGCAAGAGCCAGACAGTCCGAGATAAACATTGGGATGGTTGGACATGTTGATCACGGTAAAACCAGTTTAACTAAATTACTAACAGGAGTATGGACAGACACCCACAGTGAGGAGTTAAAGAGAGGTATTACCATAAGGTTGGGATATGCAGACTGTGAGATAAGGAAGTGTCCAAAGTGTCCTGAACCTGAGGCATACACCGTGGAAAAGGTTTGTCCTATATGTGGTACAAAGACTAAACTTCTAAGGAAAGTATCCTTCGTAGATGCTCCAGGACATGAGACACTGATGGCGACGATGTTATCTGGTGCATCTCTTATGGACGGTGCAATACTTGTTATCGCAGCAAATGAGGAGTGTCCTCAACCTCAGACAAAGGAACACCTGATGGCGTTGGATGTACTGGGAATAAAGAACATAGTAATAGTACAGAACAAGATAGATCTCGTTAGTGAGGAGAAGGCTAGGGAGAACTATGAACAGATAAAGAGATTCATAGAGGGCACTATTGCAGAGGATGCCCCTATTATACCCCTATCTGCCCACCATGGTGCAAATGTAGATGTACTTCTAAACGCTATTCAGGACCTTATCCCAACTCCTGAGAGAGATCCAAGCCTTCCAGCAAGGATGTACGTTGCAAGGAGTTTTGACGTAAATAAACCAGGTTGCAAGATAGATGAACTGAAGGGAGGAGTTATTGGAGGTAGTATTATTCAAGGTATGTTAGAGGTTGGAAAGGAGATAGAGATAAGGCCAGGGCTAAAAGTTACCGAGGGGAATAAAACCTACTGGGAACCTATAATAACTAAGATCACATCCCTTAAAGCAGGAAATCTCAATGTAAAAAAGGCATATCCAGGGGGACTTGTAGGTGTTGGTACAGAGTTGGACCCTGCCCTTACAAAGGCAGATGCCCTCAGTGGTAGTGTTGCAGGAGAGCCTGGAACCCTCCCTGAAACCCTCGATATGATTACAATAGATGTCCATCTCTTAGATAGAGTGGTAGGTACTAAAGAGGAGATAAAGATAGAACCCTTGAGGACAAACGAGGTACTTATGATAAACGTTGGTACTGCTACAACCGTTGGAGTTATCCTCTCTGCAAGAGATAACGTTGCAGATATAAAGTTGAAACTTCCAGTATGTGCAGAGAGGGGTGCAAGGGTAGCCCTAAGTAGGAGGATAAATGCAAGATGGAGACTGATAGGTTACGGTATAATACAGTAAAAGATAAAAAATAATTATAAAAAAATAATAAATATTTATAAAAATCATTTTTAAGGTGATATGAATGAAGATATTTGAGAACATAAAAAATGTAGGTAAGGTTATAAGGTTGGAGAGGATATTTAACAAGGACTCAGAGAAGACTGTAATAATCCCGATGGATCACGGTGTTACCATAGGACCTGTTAAGGGATTGGAGAACATGAAGGAGACTATAAATGCAGTGGCAGAAGGAGGGGCAAATGCAGTGTTGGTACATAAGGGTATAGTGAGACATGGTCATAGGGGTTACGGCAAGGATATAGGTTTAATAATCCACCTCTCTGCGGGGACAAGTCTATCTCCAGATCCAAATAAAAAGGTTATAGTAACCTCAGTTGAAGAGGCTATAAGGATGGGGGCAGATGCTGTCTCCATACATGTAAATGTTGGGGCAGATTCAGACTACGAGATGTACAGGGACTTAGGTAGGATAGCGGAGGTATGTGAGTACTGGGGTATGCCTCTAATAGCCATGATGTACCCAAGGGGTAGGAAGATAGAGAACGAGAAGGATCCTGCCTTGGTAGCCCATGCTGCAAGATTAGGTGCTGAATTAGGAGCAGATATAATAAAAACCAACTACACTGGAGATATAGACTCCTTCAGGGAGGTTGTAAAGGGATGCCCTGCACCGATTGTAATTGCGGGAGGTCCAAAGACAAAGAGTGATAGGGAGTTCCTACAGATGGTTAAGGACGCCATAGAGGCTGGAGCAGTTGGAGTTGCCACTGGAAGGAACGTATTCCAACACAGGGATATTTCAGGCATCACAAGGGCAATATCCATGGTTGTCCATGAGGGTGCAGATGTTGAGGAGGCTCTGAAGGTTATTAGGGGTTAATTTTAATAAAAAATAAAAAAATAATAATTAGAATAATTAGAGTAAAAAGATTAATAAATAAAAAAGAGGTAAAAAACTATTAAAAAAGGTTATCGGAGATCTTGCTTCACTTTCCGAGTACTCAATGTAATCTATGATAAAACCATATATTTACTTTTTATCTGTTTTTTATTTTTTTTTATTTATTTTTAATTCTGGTTTTAATTATTCTTATTTATAATCATTATATTTTTTATTGAAAGTTCTTCATCGTCAGTGTTTAGTACAAATAACTCCCAGTTCCCATCAAAGTGATAATATAAAGAATAATAAAAATAATTATAAAAATAATAATATTTTAAAATAAAAACCTCTATCATCCCAGATACAAAATTTTAAAAAGAAGATTGAAGGAGAATGATCCTCTGTAAGATCTCCTATCTTATCTAATGGTTCGGAAAGATCTTGGAATATTTAATGATTCTTATTTTCACTGTTCTTTTAATCACTACTGATGGGAACTAAGGTAGTAATCCTACTTGTTTCTCCAGTGTCCAATATAGGAAGAAAAGGTTATTTTATTTTTCTACCTCTATCAGAATTTTATTAATTTTATTCCTCTTAAAACTTTTATTATTTTTATTATAATAATTATTATTATTTTTTAATCCCAATCATTATTAATAGGAACTGGGATCACAAATAGTTTTGTCCATGGTTAATTATTTTTTAACTATTAACTCAATAGAAAGTAGGATAAAAATTAATATAATGAACCTCCATACTCTAAAATTAACAACCTAAAAAGGTGATAACATCAAGTTCTTTATAGTTATCAACTACAAAACCTACAAAGAGAGTGTAGGTAAAAGAGGACTAGAGATAGCAAAGATAGCTGAAAAAGTCTCAGAGGAGAGTGGAGTACCTATAGGTGTCTGTCCACAGTTTTTAGATCTAAGAATAATAAGGGAGAGTGTAAATATACCTGTGTATGCCCAACATTTCGATCCTGTATCTCCTGGAAGTAACACTGGAAGTATCTTAGTGGATACCCTTGTAGATTGTGGTTTAAATGGTAGTCTCCTAAATCACTCTGAAAAGAGGATGATCTTAGCAGATTTAGAGAGGGCAATTCAACTTGCCAAGGAGCATAACTTGGAGACTATAGTCTGTACTAACAACATAAATGTATCAAAGGCTGTGGCTGTTATGGAACCAGATATGTTGGCTATAGAGCCTCCTGAGTTGATAGGGACAGGTATCCCAGTGTCTAAGGCAAATCCAGAGGTTGTAGAGGGAACTGTAAGGGAGGTTAGAAAGATAAACAAGGATGTAAAGATCCTATGTGGTGCAGGTATATCCAAGGGGGAGGATGTTGCAGCAGCGTTGGAGTTGGGGGCAGAGGGGGTACTGTTGGCATCAGGTGTAGTTAAGTCCAAGGATGTAGAGGGTGCTATAAGGGAACTTATAAGGTGTATCTAAATAAAAACTGTTGAATATCCTTGGGATCTTTCTGAACATTTAGGCTGGTATTCACTATATTAGAAGGTATAGAGGGGATCACTTTCCTTCAATATTTATTTTAAAATTTTTTGTATCTAGGATGATAGGAGTTTTCTGTTTTTTAAATATTTTACTTTAAATCTTTAATTTTATTATTTTTATAATTATTTTTATTATCCTTTAAACTATTCTTTTGATGGGAGCTAGGGTAATAAAAATAACAATAATTAAAAACAAGGGAAGGTGTATTTTACTTTAATTTTAAGATTTTTTATTAATTATTCTTTTATAATTATCATTATTCATCACTTTTAACTAACTATATCCTTCAGTATCTCCAAGAACCTCCTATCCTCCTCAAAGGTTCCAATGGATACCCTTATATACTCTCCATCTAAACCCTCAAAGGATTTGCAATCTCTAACTATAACACCCCTCTTTAAAAGTTCCTCACAGAACTCTCCAGATGTCATACCGTTTTTAATCTCAACAAGTAGATAGTTAGCCTCGGAGGGATACACCTTCAACTCCCTAAACCTCTTCAACCCTTTATAAAGTATCTCCCTACTCTTTATACCCTTCTCCCTTGAATAGATAAAGAAATCCCTATCCCTCAGTGCAGTGATTGCACAGATCTGACTCAACCTCGTTAAACTGAAGACAGGTTTCACCCTCATCATATAGTTTATTATCCTCTCATTGGCAACACCGTAACCTACCCGTGCACCGGCCAGTCCAAAGATCTTCGAGAATGTCCTAAGAATTAGAAGGTTTTCATACTCTAAAGCCCAGTTGGTTACATCGTAAATATCCTTGGAGTACTCTATATAGGCGTGATCCACCACAACCAGTGCCTCTGTGGATTCTAAGATCTTTTTAATATCCTTTCTATCTATAGGGTTTCCAGTGGGGTTGTTTGGGGTGCAGAGGAATATTATCTTGGTTTTCTCTGTTATATTATTTAATATACTATCTACATCCAATTTAAAGTCCCTTTTTTTGTCGTATCTTCCATACTTTATATTAGCTCCATGTATATAGGCTAAAACCCTGTACTGGGTAAATGTAGGTATTGGGATGATCACCTCGTCTCCAACATCTACGAAGGTTCTCATAAGGGTATCTATTATTTCATCTGCTCCATCCCCTCCAACTATGATATTCTCCTTTGGAATATCTAAGAATTTACTTAACTCCTCCATAAGTACAGGATTTACAGGTTCAGGATAGTGATGGAGGTTTTCAATCTCCTTTAGCAACTCCTCTTTTATCCTTTTTGAGCATCCCCAGGGGTTTTCATTGGATCCCAACTTTATAATATTTTTTGGATTTAAATTGTATTTTCTTATTATTTCTTCCTTAGATTTACCTGGTACATAGGGTTTAAGAGATTTAACCCTTTCTCTGACGAGTTTCTCTATCACAGGATCACCTTTAAGGGTGGTTAGATTTTATAATTTATGATAAAAATGATAATAAAAATAATTATGTAAAGAAATAAATGATTATAGATATAAATAAAAAACCTTGTTCCCATCAAGGTATAGTTAAAAATAATTATAAAAAATTAAAAAACTAAAAAGGATAAAACAGAAGATCTTAAATTAAAAAACTCTACATGTTTTTCAGTATGTAGTATGGTTTAAGAGAAAAATGATTAACTAAGCTCTATTCTACTATTTCAGTACTGGTGTAGTCCAAGAATAAATTATAATCTGCTTTTTTATCTTTATTTAAGTGTTTTCAAGATTTTTAATTTTATTTTAATTATTTTTTTAATAATTATTATTTTTATTCGAAATCTTGAAATGCTTGAAGGTTTTATATTTGATTATCATCTTGTTGGAGAATTATTATCTCCTTTATTATTTTATATTATTATGCTTTACTTCATATGAAAATAGTTAAAACTTTCCGAAATTCGCACCATCTAATTTTATTACCTTATAATGTAAAATAACATCTATCTGTTTTCTTATAATGTAAAACTATACCTCCAAGACGAAATCCGCACCTTTTCAAAATTTTCTCTATACTGGTTTTTTCCACAAACTTTTTCGAAATCCGTACCTCTTTTACAAAGCCATATATAAATAATCCTGAAAATTTTCCGAAATCCACACCCTCAACTTAATATCCCCTATAATAATTCTTAATACCCTGGTACGGAATCCACACCTTTTTTACATGAAGTATATAAATAACTTCAAAATTTTTAACGGAATACGTACCTCCTGGAAAATCAGCCTCGGGACTCTTTTCCCGGACCTTCCGAAATCCTAATCTTAAAATAAGTGAAGTATTCTATTTAATAGACTGAGTTTTATTTTATAATAATTTTATTTTTAAAATTTTAATAATAATAAAATTTATTACATTTTATTGATATTACTCAAGGTGAAACCTATGAAAAAAATGACATCCTCTGCAGTATCCCCTGCATCTGGGACTATTATTAACGGAATTGCCACTGGTAAGGGATCTGCATTTGCCATCAACTTAAAGGTAAAGGCCACAGTTGAATTTATAGATGACGGTAAAAAAGAGATAAAGGGAATAGTAAAGGATAATCCAAATATAGATACAACACTTATAGAGTTATGTTTAAAGAACGTCTTGGAGTACTTAGATTTAGACTACTCAGGAAAAGTAATTACAGAGACAGAAATCCCCATAAGATCTGGGTTAAGTAGTAGTAGTGCCACATCTAACGCTGTAGTGATGGCTGCCTTCGATGCCCTGGGGGAGAAGATAGATGATAAACTTGTATTGGAAATAGCGATAAAATCATCCTTTGAGGCAGGGGTAACAGTTACAGGTGCCTACGACGACGCCACTGCATCTTACTACGGTGGTATCACTATCACAAATAACTTAGAGAGGAGGATAATAAAGAGGGATAGGTTCAAAGAGGATGTAGGAGTGTTAGTATTTATACCTAAGTTGAATAAAAATGTAGATGTAAATAGGATGAAGTTAATAAAAGATTATGTAGAGGTGGCATTTAGGGAGTGTCTTCAGGGTAATTACTACAGGGCACTATTTTTAAATGGGCTCCTTTATGCCTCTGCCTTAGGCTTTCCAACTAACATACCTATCGAGGCTATTGAAAAGGGTGCCTTAACTGCAGGCCTCTCTGGGACAGGTCCTTCCTATACAGTCCTCTGTCATTGGGAGGATATAGAGAAGGTTAAAACTACACTTGAGAGATACGGTAGGGTGATTATCACTGAGTTGAACAACAGTGGTGCCGAGATAGTATAAAGAGGTGAAAGGATGGATGTTAAATTAAACCTATCTAAGTCCAAGGAACTATTTGAAGAGGCTAAAAAATATCTTGTGAAGGGTGTAAATAGTCCAGTTAGATACTTTAAACCTTATCCCTTCTTCGTAGATCATGCAAAAGACTGCTACCTCTTCGATGTAGATGGAAACAGGTATATAGATTACTGTCTCGCCTACGGCCCTATGGTACTTGGACATTGGAATCCCTACGTAATAAAGAAGGTGATGGAGCAGTTGGAGAGGGGGACACTCTACGGATGTCCCACTGAAAAAGAGGTTGTACTTGCAAAGGAGGTTGTAAAGAGGGTGCCCTCTGCAGAGATGGTAAGGTTTGTAAATTCTGGTACTGAGGCTACCATGAGTGCCATCAGGTTGGCAAGGGGTATTACTGGGAGGAAGAAGATTATTAAGTTCGACGGAGCCTACCATGGAGCCCATGACTACGTACTTGTTAAAAGTGGTAGTGGAGCACTAACCCATGGAGTGCCTAACTCTCCAGGTATCCCAGAGGAGACTACAAAGAATACTATCCTTGTTCCCTTCAACGACGAGGACGCCCTTAGGAAAGTAATAAGGGAGAATAGGGATGAGATCAGTTGTGTTATTATGGAGCCAGTTATGGGTAACGTAGGATGCATACCTCCAAAGGATGGGTACTTGGAGTTTGTAAGGGAGATTACAGAGGATTGGGATATACTTCTCATATTCGACGAGGTTATTACAGGTTTCAGGTTGGCACCTGGAGGGGCACAGGAGTACTATGGGATTGTTCCAGATCTAACTACCTTAGGTAAGATCCTTGGAGGTGGATTTCCAATAGGTGCATTAGTAGGTAGGAGGGATCTGATGGAGCACCTCTCACCCTCTGGGCCTGTATATCAGGCAGGTACCTTCAACGGTAATCCTATCTCTATAACTGCAGGTATTGCAACGTTGGAACAACTTGACGAGGATTTTTACAGGAAAACATTTAGATCTGCAGAGAAGATATATAGGTTTATAGGGGAGTGTGCAGAGGAGAGGAATATACCTCACTGTGTCAATGGTATGGGATCCATGTTCCAGATATACTTTACAGATGAGGAGGTTTTAGACTACGAGAGTGCCAAAAAAAGTAACATCGAGATGTTCAACAGATACTTTTACGGACTCTTGGAGAGAGGGGTGTTTATTCCACCTTCTCAGTTTGAATGTTGTTTTACCTCTGTGAAGCATGAGGGGGAGGTAATAGAGGAGACTCTAAGGGCTATAGAGGAGGTATTTAAAATATTATTATCTTAAACCCTAGTTCCCACCAAGAGGATAGTTTAAAGAATAATAAAAATAATTATAAAAATAATAAAAAAATAAAAAAAGAAAATATTTAAAAAACAGAAAACCTCTATCACCCCAGATACAAAAAATTTTAAAAATAATATTGAAGGAGAATGGTCCTCTGAATGCTCTCTAATACAGGAATTCAGAATAGAATTTTTTATCTTACCTAAGTGATTAGAAAGATCCTAAGGGCATTTAATAGTTTTTATATTGATTATTTTCATTGTTCTTTTAATCATGATTTTTATTATTATAACAATTATCATTTTCATCGTTCTTTTAACCGCTATTTGGTGGGAGCTAAGGTTTTAATTATTTTTTCTCATCTAAATATTTAATAATGATTATAAAAAATAAATACTAAAAATTAAAATAAAATCTTTAAAAAACTTTTATTGTCTTTAAATTAAAAATAAAATAATAATGAATTAAAAATAGCTGTAAAAAGTATAGTATAAAAATTTAATAAATAAAAATTGGAAATTAATAGAAATCTTGCTCGTTTTTCCCAGTTCCAGTACAGGGTGTAGTCGAAAAAAATAAAGGCTATTTTTATTCTTCCTGTTATTTTCTTTATTTAATAATTATTTTTTAATTTAAAAAATTTTGTTTATTACCATAATTTATATATTTTTAATTTTTTATTTTTTATATCTTCTAAAATTAGTTATTTTTATTAGTCCTATCTAAATTGTAGTGAGTGGAATTATGGAAAAGATATACAAATTAGATGACTGGAGAGCCTTAAAGGTAAAACATACTGTAGAGATAGGAGATGAATCTGAAGAGACTAAAACACTACTGATAGAGTTTAAAAAACGTAGGAAGGTACTATCCACCTGGGAGGGATTTAAAGTTGTGAAGTACGTTGCAAATACCTCTATACCAGTTCCATTCTGGGATAAGGTACATAACTATAGAGGATACAGAGAGATGGTTCTAAGGAAGATAGGGGTTAGGGAGGAGGATATAGCACTACTATCCACAGGTGCAGATATGGACAACCTTGCCATAGCGAAGGAGGAGTTTGATGAATTTTATGTAGTGGCCTTTACAACTGCTGGGGCGAAGTACAACGCTGTAAGGTTGGGGGATGAGGAGAGTGATTATATAGAGAAGGACTTTAAAACATATAGGATAGTAGATGGGAAGATCTCTGGGGGTAAGAAAGTAGGTACAGTAAATATTATACTTATAACAAATGCCAACTTGACAGATGGGGCTATGGCTAGAAGTATAATAACAGTTACAGAGGCTAAGACAAATGCATTCCAGGAGTTGGATATAAGGAGTACAAAACATCCTGAATTACAGGCAACAGGTACTGGTACTGATAACGTAATAGTAGTTAAGGGGTATGGAAGAGGGGTGCAATATACAGGGGGACATACTAAGATAGGGGAGATGATGGCCAAGGTTGTTAAGAGGAGTGTAAGGGAGGCTCTGATAAAACAGGATAAGTTGGATGTATAGGTGGGAAAATTTTATTATAATATCTAAAAAAATAAAAATAATATTAATTATAATAAAAACATAAAAATTAAATAAAAAGGTAGATTAAACTCAAATGTAATCCTTTCTCCTTAAAATGTTAATATTCTAATAGAATACAGGTGGAAAAATGAGTATCAAGAAATCTATAGTATACTTCGAGAGGGCAGGGGTGCAGAATACAGAAGAGACTTTAAAGTTGGCAGTTGAGAGGGCACAAGAATTAAATATCAAGGATATAGTGGTGGCATCCTCCTATGGAGACACTGCAAGGAAACTCTTGGATATACTGGAGGAGAAAGGTTTAAATCTAAATGTAGTAGTGGTTACATACCATCAGGGGTTTCATGGGGAGGATGTAATTACCATGAGTGAGGAGACTATGGAGGAGTTGAAGAGAAGGGGTGCAAAGATATTCATGGGACCTCATGCCCTAAGTGGAGTTGAGAGGGCAATATCTAACAAGTTTGGTGGAGCCTATCCTGTAGAGATAATTGCCCATACATTGAGAACCTTTGGACATGGGTTGAAGGTATGTTATGAGATTACCCTGATGGCGGTAGATGGGGGGCTTATTAAAACTAAAAATGATGTAATTGCAATTGGTGGTAGGAGTAGAGGGGCAGATACTGCAGTTGTGATAAAGCCTGCAAATCTAAGGAACTTCTTCGATATAGAGTTAAGGGAGATCATCTGTATGCCAAGGGATAAGAGAAAGATGGATGAGTAAGGGTTAAGATGGACATCGGATCCCTTAAAGATGTCTTTTTAGGGTTGGTTGAGAAGTACGGGTTGTTAGGTATCTTTATCATCGGTTTCTCTGAACCTATATTTCAACCTTTTCCAACGGAAATATTTATGATATTTGCTATCTCCATGGGTTTAGATTGGAGGTATGTCCTTCTCTCTGCCCTCTCAGGATCTTTACTTGGATCTACTATTACATACTACCTCTCCTCAAGGTACGGGGAGAGGTTGGCACTGAAGTTATTTAAGGAGGAGGATTATAGGAAGGGGGAGGAGTTCTTTAGAAAGTATGGGGTGTTAGGTTTCATCGTTATAAGTTTCACACCTATACCTTTTGAGGTAATGTGTTGGGTATGTGGAGCCTTTGAGATGCCCTTTGATAGGTATATCCTTGCCATCTTGGTGAGTAGGGTGATGAAGTACGGGGTATTTGTGCTTCCCTTTGCACTCTGGGGCTCGGATATCTGGGAGTTGTTGAGAAATGTTATAAGTTAAAAGGAGGTTGTAGTATGTGTTTAGCAATACCATGTAAGGTTGTAGAGATATTTGAGGAGAATGGAGAGAGATACGCCATTGCAGAGTATAAGGGAGTGAGACAGAAGGCTAAATTAACACTTCTCGAGGATGTAAAGGTTGGAGATTACATACTAATACATACTGGGTATGCCTTAGAGGTGTTAAGTGAAGAGGATGCAAAGTTAAGTTTAGAGGCGTGGGAGGAGTTATTTGAGGCTTTAAGTGAGATGGAAGAGAAAGAGGATAAGGAGCAATAATTTTTGAGAATAATAATAAAAATAATTTTATAAAAAAATTAAAAGATAAAAAATAAACCCTAGTTCCCATCAAAGTTATAATATAAAGAATAATAAAAAAATAATTATAAAAATAATAATATTTTAAAATAAAAACTTCTATCATCCTAGATACAGAAAATTTTAAAAGAAGATTGATGATCCTCTGAATACCTTCTAATATAGTGGATACCAGAATAAGATCTCCTATCTTATCTAAGTGTTCAGAAAGATCCTAAGGATATTTAACATTAACCTGGTTCCCATCAAGATTGTAAGAAGAATAATAAAAAATAATAATATAAAAAATAATAAAAATCTTAAGAGGGATAATAATAAAATATAATAATATTGGATACTGGATAAACAAGTAGTTATCACTTTTATGGGAAGTAGGGCATTAATAATAGCAGACTGTTAGGAAGGATCTACTCCACTTCCATTTAGTATCTTAGAGCGTCCCAGGAGGAATTATTTATCTCTTATTTTGATTTTTAATACCTTCTTTTTATTACTTTATAATTATTTTTATCAGAATTTATTGATTATTTCATTATGATTTTTATAATTATAATTATTTTTTTATTATTTTTAATTACTACTTTGGTGGGAACGGACCTGTCCACTTAACATAAACACCACCTCAGTTTATTATAATACAGAACAAATAACCTACAAAAGAAGTTCCAGTTTCTAACAGGATTTTTAGCATTAATAGAGCAGAAAAAGATCTTTACCCTCTGCTTCAGAGAAGAAAACACCGATTCTATCAAACTCCCCCGCCCAAAGGTCTGATGTTCAAAGTTTAAATTAAGACTTTTTAGAGCACTAATTAGCCATGGGGCTTTATCTATAAGGAATTTAGGCTCACCCCTACAGTACTTCAGTACTTTCTTTACAAAGGACCTCGTAATTAGATGATTCCTTATTGTATAGACTCTCATTAAAATTAATTCATTCCTCTCAACATCTACAGCTGAATAAACGTAATAGTGCTTCCCGCCACCTTTAACAACAGTTTCATCCACCGCTATTAGATCTCTTTCTCTTTCCTCTGTTGTAATGGATAATTCTTCTTTAAACTTATTTATCCAGTTCCAAACTGATGTTTTTGAGACTGGATAAATCTCTGAAAGAATTCTGGCAGTTCTTCTTACTGAAGATGTCTGAATGTAGGTTGCAATGGCGAGTGTTTTAATTTCTATAGGTATTTTGTTCCTCTTAAAGATTTTTAATTCCTTTATAATATCTTTTACTCTTAGCATAATAGTATCTTATGTACATTGTTATATATGATGTTTGTTTTATGTGGACAGGACCATAAAAATAATAATTAATTATTAATAAAATGATAAAAATATAGTAAAAAATTAAGAATCTTAGATAATAACAACAAAAATTAAAAATAAATGTTAAAAACCCTAAATCTTTTAGCCTCTTTTATAGACTTATTTCTTTTTTTAAATATTTTTATTTTTATTCACTGTTATTTCAGTTAAATGTGTTTATATTCCTACTATGTGCTCCTCTTTCCTACCTTCTTAAAAGCCCTACCTCGCAACGTATTCTCTATACGATTTCTTCAACACCTCTATCACAGGTAGTTTTTTACCTGCTAAAAATTGAATACATGCTCCTCCTCCCGTACTTATGTGGTCTATCTGGTCTGCAACGCCAACCATAGTAGCAGCTGCCGATAGATGGCCTCCTCCTATCACTGTAAACGCCTTAGATTTAACTATGCTTTTCAGTATCTCTGCAGTACCCTTTAAAAAGTTTTTATTCTCAAAAACACCTGCTGGACCATTTGCAACAATTGTTTTAGCCTCTCTTATTATCCCGTCGTAGTACTCTATAGTTTCACTACCTATATCGTATATAGGATAGGTAACCCTCTCCCCTCTCTTTAATTTTACCTCTCTTCTCTCTCCATCTACGTTTAATGCAACATCCAGTGGTACCTCTATTCTATCTCCATAAGTATCTAGAAGGTCCCTTGCAACATCTATGAGATCTAAGTATCCCATATTTACAATAGTATCTTTGTTAGGTCCTAGATCGTAGCCTTTTCCTATAAGGAAGATATTTGCAACGATCCCAGTTGTTAAAACCTTGTCTGCAGAATCGTTCTTTAAGACGTTCTTTATAACCTCTATACTGTCGTCAGCCTTAGCCCCTCCAAGTATATAGATTGAAGGTTTATCAGGGTCCTTCAAGGTCTTACTAAGTACTTTTATCTCTCTCTCCATGATCCTTCCAGCAACTGCAGGCATATAGTAGGCTAAACCTACTAGGGACGGCTGGGCTCTATGTGCCGCTGCAAATGCATCGTTTATAAAATAGTCGAAATAGGGATACAACTTTTTTATCATTAATGTACTACCCTGTTTCTTTGGGATAGAGTCATCCCAGGTATTCCAATCCTTTAATACCTCCTCAGAGTAAAACCTTACGTTCTCCAGTAATACAATATCTCCATCTTCCATTCTCTCTATAGTGTTTAAAGCATGAGATCCAAATAGATCATCTACGTATTCAACATTCCTACCTAAGACCTCAGATAACTTCTGGGCATGTGGATAGAGAGGTGTAAAATCCTTCTTTCCCGGTCTACTTTGATGTGCCAATATTGCTATCTTCGCCCCTTCATTAGACAGTTCCTCTATGGTGTCCTTACAGGCCCTTATCCTCGTATCGTCTAAGATAGTATAATTGTTAACATCCATAGGGCTGTTTATATCTACCCGTAAGGCTATCCTCTTCCCCTTAAAATCGAAATCATCCATAGTTAGGAACATCTTTTACCTCCTAATTTTTTGATAGGAGAGATTATTGATATAATTTTAATTTTACTTTTTATAATTATTATCTATTAACTCTTACCTATAATTTTACAAACCTATCTTACTCTAACAGCATCTAAGTTCATAGGCGCCCTTGTTTCTTTCTTAAAGAGTTTGTAAGCGGTACTTGCAAGATCGACACATTTTGAGGCTTCACCATGGACCATAAGTATCTTTTCAGGCATAGGTTTAAGTTTTCTTAAATACTTTAACAACTGTTTTCTGTCACTATGTCCAGAGAACCCCTCTAAGGTATGAACCTCTAGATTTACCTTTATTACCTTAGATTTCCCATTTTTACCAGTTATAGGTATCTCACGCCAGCCCTTCTGCACCTTCCTTCCAAGGGTGCCCTCAGCCTGATAACCTACAAATATAAGGGAATTTCTCTCATCCCCTGCTAAGGCTTTGAAATACTCTACACTTGGACCTCCAGTTAGCATACCTGAGGTTGTAAGTATTATACAGGGCTCATCACTGTCTATTATGTTCCTCCTGTTGTTTGTATTTTTAACCTTCTTAAATACCTCAGATAGGAATGGGTTGTCCCCTTCGTGGAGTATCCTATCCCTTATACTCTTCGATAGATACTCTGGATAGGCTGTATGAATTGCAGTAGCCTCCCAGATCATACCGTCTAAGTACACTGGTGCGTTGAATACTCCCTGGTTGTATCCCTCCTCTAAAACGAGCATCAACTCCTGGGCTCTACCTACACCGAATACTGGTATAAGTACTTTACCTCTTCTCTTTACAGTCTCTGAGACGATCCTTAGAAACTCCTTCTCTGTTTTCTCCCTGTCTGGAAGAGTATCCTCCTGTCCCCCGTAGGTGGATTCTATTATTAACGCCTCCAACCTTGGGAACTGACATACTGCAGGTTCCAATAGTCGAGAGGCTTCAAACTTTATATCCCCTGTATATGCTATGTTGAACAACCCCTCTCCAATATGTAGATGTGCTATAGAAGAGCCCAAGATATGTCCTGCATTGTGTAGAGTTAGTTTTACTGCAGGTGCAATATCTGTAGTTACTCCGTAGTCGAGAGGTATGGTGTGTTTAACGCACTTCTTGATATCCTTGGTGGTGTAGGGTACAACCTTCCCCTCCTTCTCTGCAATCTCTAGATAGTCCTTCTGAAGTAGTGTCATCAGATCCCTTGTAGGTCTGGAGCAATATACTGGCCCGTCGTAGCCGTATCTGAAGAGTCCTGGGACGAAACCACAGTGATCTAAGTGAGCATGGGTGACAACTACAGCATCTATCTCCTCGATGGAGAACTCTGGAGTGTCGAAGTGAGGGAAGGCTCTCTCTCCATCTACTGCAACATTTATCCCACAGTCTATAACGATTCTATTTTCCGGTGTTTGTAGATAGTTGCAGGTCCTCCCCACCTCCCTTGCACCTCCTAAGAAGGATACCCTAACCCAGGCATCCCCCTTCAGTTTTACATCCCTATGTATCCTCCTACCTATCTTTCTAAGTATTTCCTTAACCTCTGCCCTCTCCCTGTAAAGTGTAGCCCTTATTGCATTGATAGTTTCAGAGGGTATGGGAGGAGTCCTAACAGGTTTAGGAGCCCACTTTATAGCCTTCTTGATCTCCTCCAAGGTGCGCCCCTCTTTTCCAATAACCAGCCCAGGTTTTTTGGACTCTATAATTACCTCTCCAGTGTTGGCATCGAATATACAGTTTGTTATCTCTGCATCCTCTGGTATTATCTCCAATATCTTATCCTTGGCAGTTTCTGGATCTGTTAAAACAGAGGGATCTGGCCTTACAGTTATCCTCTTCTTAAATATCTTTGCAATATTCTTGATAAATGTGTTTGAAAAGATCTCAGGGTTCTTGGAGTATATCACCACCTCTGGTCCCTCAAATTGGACGTCGGTAATTACAGCGTTCCCCGGTGAATTCTTTATTACGTATTCCTTTATCTCCTTTAACAGCTCCTCAGCTGACAAAACGAACCCTCCAAAAATTTTTTAAATTTATAATTAAAATAAAAATAAATCTTTTTTAAGTAAAGAAAAGTAAAAGATAGTACTCTCTAATAAAAAGAATTAATATCTAAAATTAAATGAAAAAAACAATTTATTTTTTAATAAATCTTTATTTTTTCTTCTTAATCCTATTTACTAACCTATTCACCTCATTTTCAGAGTATATCTTAACTCCATTCTTGTCTACCACTCCAAGGGAGATACCGTTACCTGAGTAGGCATCCCTCTCCATTGCAGATATAAGAGCCCTAACTGCTAGATCTCTACCTTTCTTTACAGTCATGTTTTTCCTGTATTCACTCTCCAAGACACCTAAGGCAGTTGGAGAACCAGACCCTGTGGCTGTAAAAGATGACTCCTCATTTATTCCACCTAGAGGGTCTAGAGAAAATAGTTTTGGACCGTATAGGTTGTCGTATCCCCCAACTAACAACTGGGTTAAAAAAGGAAAGTACCTACTGCCATGTAGTATATTACTTAGAAGTACTGCACAGGAGTGTGGTGGTATATAGGTTCCAGACCTTAGTCTATACAGCCTGGCCTCTGCAGAGATCCATCTAACGAGGGCCTGGGCATCTCCAACACTACCTGCCACAGTCATGGCTATATAATCATCTATCTTATATAACTTTTTCGCTTCTTTATCTGCAACTAAGTTGCCCATTGTGGCTCTCCTGTCGGTGGCAAGCACTACACCATCTTTGCATATAAGACCGATAGTGGTAGTCCCTTTCATATATTCCATATATAAGTCGTTGGACATCATCATCTAATCCTCCCCTCACAATTTTAACAGGTATTAAAAAATAGTAGTTATATTTTTTATTTTAATATTTATTATTATATAAAATTACCTTAAATTTTCTAGGGATCTATCACATAGATTCACTATCTCCCTTAAAGCCTCCTTGAGCACCTCTAGAGGATCCACCCCCTCCTTGGTTATAAGGGTTATCTTAGGGTTAGATATATACCTACCAGTTTCAGGATCTAAGACAGGGTGTTCTATACAGTAGGAGGCCATAACAACTTTATCCTCCATTTTTAATAAGATATCCTTAATTAAGTTACATAGTGAATGATCCTCATTTACTATCTCTAACTCTATACTGTTCTCACTTCTATTTAATACCTTTACGTATTCACTCATCATCTCTCCCCTTTAAGTAGTACTCCTTTATAAGTCTAGGATCCCTATTTAACTGTATTGTACCATCCTCTTCCACTCTAAAAAACTCCTTTTCAATACACTCCTCCAAGATATCCTCTATATCCTTTTTAGTAAGGTAGGAGAGAAGGACAAGGATGTTCTTCACAGGTTTTGAACCTATCTTTATTGTACTCAACCTTGGATCACTGCTTATACTGTTCAACTCCGCTAAGATCTTGTTAAATTCGTCGTAGGATAGTTTACACTTCATGCTACCACTATCTGTGTTATATATATAGTCAATATTTAACAACTCTAACGTCTCCATAATTAGATTTTTGTTTATAGGGAATTTCAACTCAGATAGTGAAAACTCGTAATATCCTTTTCGATCTGGATTGTATCTTCTATGGATTTTGTTTACCAAGGCTTTTACAGTTCTATAGTCCTCTGTAAGTTTATCTTTGTCGTACCCGTATATCTTAATTCTGAAGGTATTTATATCTTCGCATTCACTGTAGATGGTCTTAGATTCTACGGAACAGTTAATATCCATCTTTGATATTTCATTACAGAAATCTAAGATCTCCCTATTTGATGCTCTCAAACTTATAATTTTTTTCATACTCTCACCTAGAGATACACTATACTATAGAAATCTTTATATAAAGAAACCTTCAACCCAATCTTCGCTGCGATAGCTTTAACATCTGTACTTTCCAAGATGTACCTACATTCTCCTATTACATTTGTCATCTTTAGGCCCATATGATTAAAAATAACTAACTCAGGTTTTTTATTCATACTCTCCAGGAGGTCCACTAGATCATTGGAACATAGATGTCCCCTTATCCTCTTACCCCTCTCCCTCATAACGTTGGCTACAAGTATCCTAACTCCATCGAAGTCCTGAGAGAGGGAATCTATCTTTTCAGTATCTCCAGTATATCCAATATCCCCGTTGTATGTACTAACTCTTAAACCGATTCCAAAGGGATCCCCATGTTTTGTCTTCGTAGCAGTTAATTTTACATCATAAAGATTTACAGACTCTCCAGGATTTAGTACATGAACTCCCTCACACATAGATTGATGATATTTAGATATTGCATTCTCATACTTGCCAAACCCCTCTAAAACAGAGATATTACTTACAATATGTCCTCTCTTCTTTGTCATTCCCTTAGTCATAGCCTCTACTATTATCTCTGCATCTGTGTAGTGATCTGGATGATCGTGGGATACGAAGAGTATGTTTGTATCTAGAGGATTTATATTTAAATCTTTCATTCTCACCAACGTCCCAGGACCAGGATCTACATGTAGTCGTGTTTTTTCAGTATGTATTCTAAAACCTCCAGTACCCTTATTTTGATATATAGTTTCCCACCTACCTCCTCCGGCACCTAAGAATATTATATCTACCAAGATACCACATCCCTCTCATTTAATATTGAAAATTGATATTCTGTGAATATAATAAATTTTAGTATTAGGGAAAAAGGTTTAGAGGTTTTTAGTAAGTTTTGTAATTATTTTAGTTTTAAACTTTGTCTCAGGATTAATGATTTAGTTTGATATATTTATAAATAATCTTATTTTATTTTATTGATTGATATAAAAATAAAAACACTTAAAAGAAATAGGATCAACATTTGAAGGTTGAAAATACATCTCTTTCTAGAATTTTTTGAGTAATATGTTTTAATTCTAAGGAATGAGATAGATCATGTTTTATAAAATGGAGGATATTACAACCCTAGAGGTCTTTAAAGGGAAAAGATTAATAAATAAAATTTACATCTTTCATGTCTCCTGGTCTAGGTATATTACATTGATATTTTTAACACTGTCATTGATTTCAAGGACTATATAAGAACTAGTTATTACAAGATCTTCTCGATACTTTCTCTTAACATATATAGTTAAATTATCCCTACTGTATCTTACAACCTTCTCAACAGATAGGTCGTAGTCAAAAGGTTTCTTCCCACCATATATAAATATAACAGTTCTATTCTTCCATACATCTAGGTAGATGTAATAATCTGGGTTTTTTCTATCGCTGTATTTTCCATACTCTAAAATAGTATAGTTTATTATTTTAGGATACCTTATATATATTTTACTCTTGGAGTTATTTTTTGAATTATTTATTATATTTCTATTACTTATGTTGTTAGATGTTTCAACTCTTTTTGTAATGCTGTATGTTTTATTCTTTACTTCACTTATGTTATTAGATGTTTCAAATTCCTCTATGGTGTAGTTTTCACCGTTAAAACCTGGGGCTGTCCCTTTATTGTTGTTATGTACATAGCAATATAGTGAGGTAATTACAACAAATATACTTACAATTGTTCCTATTTTTAATATATTCATACTATCAACATAATAATTATAATTAAATATAAAAATTTATACTAAATCTTATCTCTGTTTCTTTTTAATAGAATTCTAAATAATGAAATAGAGTAGAGTAGTATAATCTCGATCGAATATCCTATTAAAAATTAATTTTTTTAATCATTATTGTTATTATTTTTATAAAAGAGTTTTCATTAAAAATTTCTTAATAAAAATCAAATATTATTATCAATTATATAATAAATTAACAAATCAATATATTTATAATTAAAATACATTAAAAATTTTCCTAACAAGAAAAGTGGAAGTAGAAACTCCATCAAGATTTAAGGTTTTGATATATATTTAATACCTTAGTTCCCACTAAGTAGTGATTAAAGGAACAATGAAAATAATCAATATAAAAAATATCTTAGGATCTTTCTAATCACTTAGGTAAGATAGGGGATCTTACTCTGATATCCACTACACTAGAAGGTTTACAGAGGATCATTCCCCTCCAATCTTCTTTTAAAAATGCTATATCTGGGATAATAGAAGTTTCTGTTTTTAAACATTATTCTTTATTTTTTATTTTAAAATCTTTTCTTATTTTTTATTTTTATTTTTATAATTATTTTTATTATTTTTAAACTATTCTTTTGATGGGAACTAGGGTGATTAAAAATAAATAACCTTTTTCCCTGGTTTTCTACACAATACTAAAAGACGGACTTTTCCAATTGGGTATTATAGGTAAACCTAAAATATACTCCCTAGTATTCTTAGTTTTATGTTTATTTTGTTCTATCCTTACCTCCCAAACCTCCTTACCCTCCTCTGATAATCCCTTATCGCCCTGAGGAAATCAATCTTTCTAAACTTAGGCCAGTAGATATCGCAGAAGTAAAGTTCAGAATAACTTGACTGCCATATTAAAAAATTGCTTATTCTCTCCTCCCCTGAGGTTCTTATTATCAGATCTGGATCTGGATGAGGAAGATAGGCAGTGTACAGGTGCTGAGAGATAGTCTCTACAGTTATATCCTCAATATTTAATTCATTATTTTTCACCTTTTCGGCGATCTTCTTGACAGCATCTACCAACTCCTGCCTACCTCCATATGCAATGGCGATATTGACCCTATACCTGTTGTAATTTTTAGTTCTCTCTTCAGCATACCTTATAGCCTCCTGCACCCTCTTAGGTAACAGATGTAGTCTACCTATAGCCTTTATACTAATTTCATATTTATGTACATCTGGGTCTTCAGCAATGGATCTAAACTCTCTCTCAAATAGATCCATTAATGCCTCTACCTCCTCCTTGGGCCTATGAAAGTTCTCTAAGGAAAATGAGTAGAGAGTAACTGTCTCGATATCCAAATCGATACACCACCTTATAAACTCCCTAACCTTCTTCGCACCTAAATAATGCCCCTTTATAGGTTTCTCCCCCAGTAATTTCGCCAACCTCCTGTTCCCATCCATTATAACTCCCACATGTTTAGGAACTTTATTTCTATTTATTTTCTTTTCAAGTATTTTCTCATAGATTTTCGATAACCCTACTTCGTTAAAAAAGTCGTAAATTTTAATTAGTAAGGACAACCCCACCACCAAACTCATCTCTTTTTGTAAATTTTGATAATAATTGAAAAATAGTATGATTTATAGTTATGTTATAGGAACTAATAAATTTTTGGATATAATATTTTATTTTTTTATAATTAATATTGAAATCCATTTAAAAATTATAATTATAAAAAAATTTAAATTTAAAATTAATTTTTTATAGGACTCTAAACACTAAAAAGAATACACGCCCATTTAATACTGTACTTGAATGTTATTCTAAGAAGTTATTATGATAAAGAAATTTAAATCAGCCATTATTATCATTTTTTATCATTAACAAGGTTTTTTAAAAACTTTACACTGTTGTAGTATCTGTCCCAGGAACCACTTCTACTTGTATCTATAAACCTTATTCTCCTTCTACTTAGCACTAAGGCTCCACACCCCTCAACTCCACATACAAGGGCTAGAGATCTGAAAATTAAATTACCTGATATACCATCTGGTGCCAGTATGACGTTAAAGCCCTCCTTTAAGTACTCCTCTAACACTATACCCTTATGTTCTATATGGACGTTGTACTTTCTCCCTATATAATCAACGACACCTACCGCCTCCTCTATTAACCTATCTACCCTTTTACTTCTACCGTAGTCAGAGAGTCTCCCTCCAGAGAGCACTCCGATCTTTACATCCTTAAATAGATTACTATCTTTCAAAAACTCCAATATATACTCTATAATAGTTATCTTATCCCTAAAACTGTTATCTTCCTCTATCTCATCTATTCCTACAGGAGTTAAAAGGAAGTATTCACCACTGAAGGGATTCCTTAGAATCGACGCCCTGTAGAATCTCCCTATATGTTTTCTCAGATAAGGGATCACCTCTGAGGAGGATAAATTTCCCCTTATCCCTCCTAACACATCACCCCTTAACACAGAATCTATCAACTCCTTAGAATCTTCAACAAGTCTTACATCTATCCCCTCACTTAAAAGTTTTTTATACGCCTTCAGTACCTCCTTACTATTACTACTATTGTAGTCTATCCCTATCAGATACATGATTATCAGTCTACTCCTCTATTTCATCGAACCTCTGGGTCCTCATCACTGTAAATGCAAAGAATGCCGGAAGTACAGCACCTCCAAGTATAGCCTCAGTTAGGGCAACATCTGGAGCCAGTAGGGATGTAAATACATATGCCAGTCCTAAACCTCCCAATCCAGTTAAAACTACACACTTAATAAGATCCTTCTGAGTTAAGGCACCGAGGTAGGAGAGTACAATAAGTATTAAAACTGCCCCGTCTATTACACTTAGAGACATGTCTTAACACCTTAATCTTTTTACTACCCTCTCCCTCATCCTGTCGTAGTAGTCTGCATTGGCTATGGCATGTGCAGCAAAGGGAGATAGAATTAGATAGAGAAGTGCCAGTAGTGGCCGATTTAAAACTAACATTATAAGTATACAGGCGAGATCTATAACACCTGCAATATGGATACGCGCATAAACCATGTTCTTTCCATCTTTCATAATCCATAACCTGTAAGACGCCAGTAGTATCCCTATGGAGGCTATTAAAAGTACTATCTCCTTTATAGGAACGTACATGTTTCACACCGTAATATTTAATCTATCCCATCAGTATTGATTTTTATTTTTAAATTATTATTTTAATTATAATAATTATATAAACCTTCCTAATTTAATAGCATTAAATCTACACATCTCATGACAACAGTAGCAGTTTATACATTTCTTTCTATCTATTTTGAAGGTCTCTAGAGATATGGCTCCTACAGGACATACCTCTTCACATACACCACATCTCTTACATCTTCTTTTATCTATTTTTGGTTTCTGTATCATAGTGAAGAATATCAATCTCACTATAAAAGGTGGTAGTATAGATGTTAGATAGAAGGTGTCTGGTTTTCTAAATTTCATCCTTGGAATATCTTTTAAATTCTTCTTTTTAACAGCCTTACCAACCTCTAAAATATCTAGCCTCTCCTCCCAGTTGCATTTCTCACCAATTAAAATCCTGTTAGTGAGAACATCCATGGGGTTATATCCTATGTAGTAGGTTGCAAAGATGTCTAAAGGGAGGGCATCCTTCGAGGCTATTACTATCTTGGAGTTTACAGGTCTTCCATTACTTGGGCCGTTACCTTCCATACCCCAGATACCATCCATTACTGAGATTATGTCCCTCTCTTTTACTAAAAATTTGTATAGTTCCACCAAAAGATATGCAAAGTCATACTCTCGAGGAAAACGCCCATGGAGTTTTGGCTTCAGCCCACCAGGTATACAGCCGTATAGGTTTTTAACAGCCCCGGTATACCTCATAAGAAGATGAGTTTTTAACTTTGGTAGATTTATAATTAGATCACTGTCTATAACTGTTTTTGGGATTGTTATAGTGGTATTTAGCAACTTTATCTTTACACTTCTATCCCTTTCAAAGGGTATAAAAGATATATCATATTTTTCACAGACTTCCTTAATCTTAGATACTTCGTAGGCCCTCTCTGTGGAGAACCCAGAGGACTCTCCTACTACAATCCTATCTTTATCTATTTTCCTTATCCCTATTAGATATCTAAGGACCCAATCTAAAAATTCTGGGTGTGTGGTAACATGCTTACTTGGAGAGAAGGGTCCCAGTATATTAGGTTTTATAAGTATTCTTTTGTAGTCTTCTAAGTTGTCAAAAATAAGATCTAGTAAGTTGTTGTAATTTTCAAGTAGATCGTAGTTCTTAACAATACTGTAGTACACTTCCATCATTACACCTGATAGGGCGTTTGACCCTACTATAAATATTTATGAATAAGGCTTTTATAAATACGAACTTCATTTTTAATCCTTCTTTTATAATTATGTACTAATGTTTTTAAACTAAATGGAAAATAAAAATAACAATTAAAATAAAAAGAGTAAAAGCCCTAAGAAATATAGAGTTGACAAAATCCTATTCTCCCTCTTTAGTGTTCACTGTAAAGTGGAGAAAATAATGGCGAGGTTTTACTATTTCAATGTATTAACTCTTTTTTAAATAATTTAAAGAATTTTTATTTTATTGATTATAATAATCCTTATTATTTTTATAAGATTCTCCATAGTTGTTGTTTGTTTAGTATAATTATTTTTGTTCATGACTATAAATCACATCTATTGTCATTATTTTTATTTTAACTTTTATCAGAAAATTATCAGAGAAAACCGTTAATAAAAAACATTCAATGGGATAACTATGGATACCATTAGAGTTATGGAAGATATACTTAAAAAAATAGTGTCTATAAGAAAAAACCAAGAAGAAGAGGATCTAAAAAATATATCCCATCTTATAAGGAATATGGATGATGAAATATACAGTCTTATAATATCTAGACTTAAAAAAGAAATTGAAATCGTTAAAAAGTACAAACCTCCAGTTAGGCCCGCCGTAGATCCCTTAGTATCCTCCTACTTGGGAGTTTACTCTGGGTTGGATTTTGCAGAGGAGTACGGGATGTTGATGGGATACCCAAGGTGTTGCATTGAATCCTTCAAATCTGTAAGGTTCGCCATAGATGAGGAGCATCTCAGGGAAGTTGAGGACTTAAAGGAGGAGGGAAAAGTTGCTGTAGTGATAACATCAGGTTTTATACCCTGTAGTTTAAAATGTAAGGAGGCTTGGAAGAGGTGTCTCATAGGTTCAGTGTCTCAGAGTGAGTATGAAAGTATACTTCAGTTGGAGGAGGAGTTATTTAGGGAACTTCCCCATTACCACGGTGGATATGGAGAGTACTATGAGAAAATTAAACTTAAATAAGCCCTAATTCCCATCAAAAAATTCTGATAAGAACAATAATAATTATAATAAAGTATAAAAAAGGTATTAAAATCAGAATAAAAGATAATCTCTTGGATGCTCTAGGATACTATAGAAGTGGAGTAGATCCTTCCTAATAGGTTGCTATTATTAATTTTTATTATAAAGTATTATATTTCAATATTATTATCAACCCTAATTCCCATCAAAAGGATAGTTTAAAGAATAAAATAAAAATTATTATAAAAATAATAAAAATAAAAAATAAAGGAAATGTTTAAAAACAGAAACTTCTATCATCCCAGATATAACATTTTAAAAATAAGATTGGAGGGGAATAGCCCTCTGAATATCTTCTAATACAGTAGATATACCAGAATATGATTCCTTATCTTACCTAAGTGTCTAGAGGGATCCTTAGGGTATTTAATAGTTTTTATATAGATTTTATACTGATTATTTTAATCATGATTTTTATTATAACAATTATCATTTTCACTGTTCTTTTAATCACTACTGATGGAAACTAAGGTTTTTTCTAGTCTTTTTTATTATTTTTATTATTTAAATCATTACTTTAATGGGAATTAAGGTTAAAATAAAATAAAATTAGTTATAAGAAGAATAATTAAAATTAAAAAATAATAAAGAACATTTAAAATCGTAATAAAGGACAAACTATAGGTGAAATAATAAAAATTGATCCTAATATCTTGGACAACACTAAACACTGGGAAAGTAGGGCTGGATTTCACCGATCTCTCTTTTTAAGAAGTTATCTGTCTCCCTTTTTATTTATTAATTTTTATAAATATCGTTATTTTTATTATAATTTAAAAAAACTATAAGAGATTAAAATAATTTATTAAAAAATAAGAGATTTAGAGATAAAAAACTTTCTTGAAGTTTTATCTATCTTCTCCAACTCCAATAACAGCAATCCCATCTACTACTCCCTCTATATCTACGGCGTCTACCATCTTACCCTCACTGAAGAGTGCCCTCTTAATGGACTTTATATGCTCCCTGGTTAATAAACCAAATTCAGTCTCAAGGCCCTCCTGGAGGATCTTCTCAATAGTTTCCTCATCTGCATTCCTTATAAAGTCCATAACCTTTTTAGAGTCTCTCTTGAACTGTGGACCTATCTTGGATTTATCAGGTATTACCTCTACTATTTTCTGCTCCAACTTAGGTTTTCCATTTATAACCTTTAACTCCTCAATATTCAAAGTACCCTTTATATCTCTAACAGCCTTTAATATCCTTTCATAATCTTTCTTATCCATCAGGTATATCTCAACCCTCTCCAACTTGGCATTTAGGGGCATACCTTTGTTAGCCTTGTATCTCCTTATAGAGACTACTACCTTCTTAGCCAACTCTCCAACACTCTCCCACTCATCATCTATCATATCCTCCTGGACTTTACACCAGGTGGTGTGAAGATTATCTACCTTGTATATATCTCCAACTATCTGGGCGAAGTGTGGTGCAAAAGGTGCTAACAGTTTTAATACGTTGGTTATTACGTAGTAGAGTGTATATAGACAGTTAAATCTATCTTTTTCAGATCCTTCATCCTCTTTATACAACCTGTACTTTACCATCTCTATGTAGTTATCACAGAACTCATGCCATAGGAACTTCTGGATATTGACGATGGTGTTGAACCTGTAGTTCTCCAGATCTTCAGTAACCCTCTTAATAAGTCTATTCAACTTACTGATTATCCAGAGATCCACTGGATTATCTAATGAAATATTCCCTTTCTCTATAACCTCTTTTATCTCCTCTATGGTTTTATCCTCTAAATGCATCCTTGCAAATCTTGCAGCATTCCAGAACTTCCTGAGGAATCGATAGTTGTAATCAACGTCCTTCCAGGCAAAGGGTACGTCGTTTCCAAGGGAACTGTTGGCAGCCCATATCCTAAGGGCATCTGCTCCATACCTCTCTGTGATCTCGGAGGGTTCTACTATGTTCCCTCTACTCTTACTCATCTTATGGCCATCCTCTCCAAATACCATACCGTTTATTATGATCTCCTCCCAGGGCTTCTTACCTGTTAGTGCTATAGACTTTACAACGGTGTAGAACGCCCAGGTTCTTATAATATCATGTCCCTGGGGCCTCAGTTGTACTGGGTAGTGCTCCCTGAAGAAGTCTTCATCTTCCAACCATCCAGTTATTACCATCGGCGTTATAGAGGAGTCCATCCAGGTATCTAATACATCCCTCTCAGGTATAAGGTTTTTATTTCCACATTTACAGGTGTAGGGACACTCCACAGTAGGATCTATTGGGAGATCCTCCTCCTTGGCAACTATTATCTCTCCACACTCTGGACAGTACCATACAGGGATAGGTGTGGCGAATATCCTCTGCCTACTTATACACCAGTCCCAGTCCATGTCCTCTATCCACTGTAGTAGTCTCTTCTTCATATACTCAGGAGTCCACCTGATCTCCTCAATAACCTTCCTGATCTCAGGTAACAACTTCTTTATATTTACAAACCACTGATCTCCAACTATGATCTCTATAGGTGTTTTACACCTCCAACATACACCTACATTCTGTTTTATAACCTCCTGCTTCAGGAGATAACCTTCCTTCTTAAGATCCTCTATTATCTTCTTTCTCGCCTCTTCCGTCTTCATCCCTGCGTACTTACCACATATCTCTGTAAGTTCTCCCCTCTCGTTTATGGCCTTTTTAACCATAAGTCCATGTCTATTTACCCATAGGACGTCTGTCTTATCTCCAAAGGTACATACCATTACCACTCCAGTACCGAAGTCCATCTCTACATCCTCGTCTCCATACACCTTAACCTCCTGGTTGAAGAGGGGCACCTTGACAGTTTTTCCAATTATATCCTTGTACCTCTCATCTTTTGGATTTACCACAATACCTACACAGGCTGGGAGTAGTTCAGGTCTCGTAGTTGCAATTATTAAATATCTATCTTCATCCTCTGCATAGGGGAACTTGATATAATTTAGATAAGTCTCCCTCTCTATGTAATTTACCTCTGCAAAGGCTATGGCAGTTTGACACCTTGGACACCAGTTGACAGGGTGTTTTCCCCTGTATATAAGTCCATCCCTGTACATCCTTACAAATGCAGTTTGAGACTTTTTGATATAATCAGGTTTCATGGTGATGTATTCCCTACTCCAGTCTATGGATATACCTAGGGATTTCACCTGTTCTCTCATCTTTTTAATGTTCTCCTCTGTAAGTTCTATACAGAGTCTTCTAAATTCCTCCCTGTCTATGTCAGATTTCGTTATATTGTGGATCTCCTCAACTTTTACCTCTGTTGGAAGGCCATGACAGTCCCATCCCTGGGGAAATAGTACATCGTAGTTATTCATCCTCTTAAATCTCGCTATTATGTCCATGTACGTCCAGTTCAAGGCATGTCCTAAGTGCATTTTTCCTGTAGGGTATGGTGGTGGAGTATCTATAATATAGTGAGGCTTATTTTCGTCATTTTTGAACCTAAAGATCTCTTCCTCCTCCCATTTCTTCTGTACAGTTTTCTCCAATTCTAACGGATACTCTTTAGGCATCTCCATAGTTCTCCCTACTTTATTATATTGTCATATGATTTGTAATTATTATTTAATATCCAAATATTAATAAAAAAATATTTATACTTTATAATACCCTATATATAAATATACCTAATAACTAACCTAACTACCTACACAAATCTTTATCGCACGTGGTTTTTATGCCTGATTTTTCAATAATAAATTTGTTTAAAATTAACGCTCCTAAAGAAAAAGGAAAACTACAAAATGCTAAAAATAAATTATCCAGCAAATTACCTGTAAATTTTCCAGTAAATTTCGAAGATATCGGAGAGGTTAATAGACGAACATTGGGCAGATGTATAGATATTGTAGCGTATAGAGCTGTACATCTATCCATAGTAAAGTATTTAGGATTTAACGCACTGTCTAAACTATATAATGCAGGAGCAGATTTTGGAAAAAGTTTGGGAGTGAAATCTATAGAAGAAATGATGGAATGTTTCGAATATTTAGGAATGGGTATTCCAAAATTGGTAAGTGAAGATCCTATAAAAATTCGTGTATATGAGTGCGCCTTCTGTTCAGGCCTTCCAAACGTTGGTAAAAGTGTATGTTACTTCGAAAGAGGAATCATAAAAGGATGTTTAGAAGAGATATTAAATAAAAAAATTAAAGTTGTGGAATCAAAATGTTATGCCAATGGTCACGACTACTGTGAGTTTGTAGCATATTCAAGATAATACTACACTAACTATTAAAAATAATATTTTTATATTAATATCTATATAATAATTTTCTATTTTTTGACTATGTATCTTTTATAATTCCTCACAAATTCTCTAATCCTCTCTAATTCAATTTCAGTAACACCTAGTATTTCACAGGTTCTATTTGCAATATAGGATTTACCGAAGAAAAGAGACACTGCACTGGTGAAGTTACGGGGAGTTCTTCCAATTTTAGCACTACCGAAATCTATAATATACACCTTAATAGGAGACCCACTTATTACAATATGCTTTCCTCCCTGTATCTCGCCATGATCTATTCCATGTATATCAAGACGGACACACTGTTTTAAAACTTCCTTTACAATGTTAAGATACTCTTCTTTATTTATATCTCCTCTGGATATATAATTCTTTAAGGTGATTCCTTCGATATATTCCATTATAAGGAAATCTCTAGAGAAGGTATATAACTTAGGACCAATGTTCAAGGCATTTACCTCTTTTAAGATACAGCCCTCCTGATATATAGTGTTTTTAGCATCTACCCTTGGTACCTTTATAGCAACTTCTCTGTTGTTATATACACCTTTAAATACTACTCCCCTATGCCCCTTACCAAGGATATCTAAGAGTGTTATATCATGGTTATTTAATATATCCTCCAACCTCTTCCAATCTACCAACCTACCTATAATTTTATGTTCCTTAAGTTTCTCTAAATTATGATCCATAATTTTCCCTTAATAATTATTATAAAAATAATATATAATGATTACTAGCAAATAATAGAGGGATATTATGGTAACGACTGTATTCAAAGATAAAAAAATCTACGAGAAATATAAAAGAACTGTAAGTGAAATCGCAGAGAAGATAAAAAATCATCAAGGATTAGTAAGAGTAATTACTCACTATGATGCAGATGGATTGGCCTCAGGTGCCATACTTATAAAGATGCTGTACAGGCTGAACAAGAACTTCCACCTCTCCATAGTAGAGCATCTAAATGAAAAGATCATCAATAGAATACACAATGAGTACAACAACCCTCTCTATATCTTCTGTGATATGGGTAGTGCCCATATTGACACGATTGCAGAGAGAGATATGAATGCCATCATCTTAGATCATCACCCTCCAAAGTTGAGATATACAAAGGTGGAGGAAGTACATCAACTTAATGCCCATCTATTCAACCTCAACGGGGCAAGAGAGATATCTGCAAGTGGTATCTGTTATCTAGTGGCTAGAGAATATGGATTTTACGATCTAAGTATATTCGCCATCATAGGTGCTATTGGAGATATGCAGCATGAACCTTTCATAGGTATGAATAAATTTATAGTAAATGAGGCTAGAGAGTACAGATATCTAAGGAGTATAATAAAAGATATTATCTACAACGCCTACGACCTACCTATCTGGCAGTCTATAATGTACTCTACAAGGCCTTATATTAAGGAGTTAAGTGATGAGGAAAGTGCAATAAACCTACTTAAGGAAGTAGGTATAGATCCTAATAAAACATACTTAGAGGGAGAGGAGAGAGATAAATTAGTTTCTGCACTTAAGAGGTACGTAGATGAGTCTCAAATCGTTGTAGACAGGTATATTATAAACCATAAGATAGAGGACGCCTTCTATCTATCAGAGATCCTAAACGCCTGTGGTAAGAAGGGTATGGGTTCAGTGGGTATAGGTGTTGCCTTAGAGGATGATGAATGTATTAAGATAGGAAAGGAGATGTATATTAGATACAAGAGAGAGATAATAGAGCAACTTAAGAGTATAGAACTCCACAAATTAAACAATATAGAGTACTTCTTTGGAAAGAAGGGCACCATTGGACATATGGCATCCTTACTAGTAAGAGATAAACCAGTTATAGGTATCTACGAGGAGGAAGGATACTATAAGATATCCTCCAGGGGTAATAGATTATTGGTAGAGAGAGGGTTGGATCTCTCAAAGGCTATGGGTATCGCCTCCCAGTTTGGAGGTAGTGGTGGAGGCCATAACATAGCCTCTGGAGCTAGAATACCTAAGATATATCTTAATGCCTTCTTACAGAAAGTGGATGAAATTGTAGGAGATCAATTAAAAGGTGAAGAGAAAAGAATTGATAAAGAGAGTGAGGATATTGGAAAAACAGATGATTTACTGTCTTAATTTCTTAAAAAAATAAAATAATAATTAAAAAATAAATAAATTAAAAATATAAAAATTAAAAAAGGAATAATATTTATATAAAAACCCTAGTTCTCATCAAAGAATAGTTTAAAAATAATAAAGATAATTATAAAAATAATAAAAATAAAAAATAAAAAAGTTCAAAAAACAGAAAACTCCTATCATCCTAGATACAAAAAATTTTAAAAATAATATTGAAGGAGAATGATCCTCTGTATATCTTTTAATACAGGTATTCAGAATAAGATCTCCTATCATACCTATGTGTTCAGAAAGAACTTAGGATATTCAATAGTTTTTATATGATTTTATACTGATTATTTTAATCATGTTTTTATTTAACAATTATCATTTTCACTGTTCTTTTAATCACTACTTGGTGGGAACTAAGGTTTTTTTCTAGTCTTTTTTATTATTTTTATTTTAATTATTTAAATCGTTACTTTGATGATAATTAAGGTTTATATAAAAGAATTAATAAAAAAGAGGAAAAAACTTCTAAAGAAGAAAGATTAATAGAAATCCCGTTCTATTTTTCCAGTACTCTATATAGTTCAGAGAATATAGATAATATTTTAACTTTTCCCCTAAATATTTATTTTTCGTATTTGTTCTTTCTTTATCTTTAGAGTATTAATAATTTTAATAAATTTTGTTTATGATTTTAATCATTTTTTTGATTATAATTATTATTCTAAATTCTTATCAAAATTCTCATAAAATTAATAAATATCAACCAATAAGAAATAATCATTATCAACAATAATGAAAAAATAATATGAAGAAATTGTTCAAAAAATAGAGACTTCTTAATTTTTTTAATATAATTTTGGAAGTAAAAACTTGTTAAAAAGATCAGCAATCTTCCATTTACTACTGAGAATATTTTAGAGGAAGAAGGTAGATCCCTCCTTAACAGGATCGGTTTATGAACTATTTTGATAATTATATTGATCTATTGAGATTTCTATTCTAAACTATAATTGGCGGATATCCTTAAAATATAACGAGGAAATTTTTCCATTCTAATTTTATAATATTTAGGAAACATTTTAAAAATGATAGATATTGTCAATAATTTTTACTTTTTTATTATATATTTTCTTTTTTTAGTAATCTCTATAGAATTTTTATTACTACTTTTTCTAATATATAAGGTTATAGATCCAATCTTACCAAAAATATAAAACGATAAAAACTATAAAAATAATTCTTTATAATTTAGAGTTTATACCATCTATTCTATTAGAATCTGTCCTACTCTCTGCATTCAAAGGATTATTGATGGAAACTAAGGTATCATTAGAACTATTTTAAATTATTATTAAGAGAAACATTTTTAAATGAATACATAAAGTTTAAACACATGTATCAACATCCTTAAAAGAATAAAATATATAAACAATACAATAAACCTTTTTTAGAAATAAAGTTGTCAAAAGGTGAAAACCCTATGAGTGATAACCCCTATATTAAAAACACGGATTTAGAGGAGTTAGAAAGAATAGCCAAAAAGATAAGATATAACATCGTAAAGATGATAGGACTGGCCAAATCTGGCCATCCTGGTGGTTCTTTATCTGCAACTGACATTATAGTGGCGCTGTACTACAGAATAATGAATCATGATCCAAAGAACCCAGATAAAAAAGACAGAGACATATTTGTATTAAGTAAAGGGCACGCCTGTCCTGCACTATATGCTGTTCTTGCAGAGTTGGGATACTTCGATAAGGAGGAACTGTGGAAGTTGAGGAAAGTTGGCGCCCTACTTCAGGGACATCCCTCTATAAATATCCCAGGGGTTGAGGCCAGTACAGGATCTTTAGGACAGGGCTTCTCAGTGGCTGTAGGGATGGCTTTGGGATGTAAATTAGATAAACTAAATAACACCGTCTACGTCCTCCTGGGAGATGGAGAGTGTCAGGAGGGGCAGGTATGGGAGGCTGCGATGGCAGGTTATCACTACAAACTCGATAACTTAATAGGGTTTGTAGATAGAAATAGACTCCAGATAGACGGCTGTACTGAGGATGTTATGTGCTTGGGAGATATAAAGGAGAAATTTAAAGCCTTTGGGTGGGATGTATTTGAGATAGATGGGCATAACTTTAAAGAGATAATAGATACTGTCAATACTGCGAAGTCCTTAAAGAACGGCAGACCTAAGATGATTATAGCAAATACTATCAAAGGTAAAGGAGTTTCCTTTATGGAGAATAACGTTGGCTTCCACGGTAAGGCTCCAAATGAGGAACAGTTGGAGAGGGCACTTAAGGAACTCTCTTAAGTTATCTATTTTTAAATAATAATATTATTAAATATTTTTAAATAATAATATTATTAAATTATTAAAATTTTTTAGTAAAATAAAAAGGAGAAAGTATGGTAAAGATAGGAGCCTCTATACTCTCTGCAAACTATGGATATCTAAAGGAAGAGGTTAAAAAGGTAGAGAAGGCTGGTGTAGATTTCATCCATATAGATATGATGGATGGACATTTTGTACCTAACATCAGTATGGGTATAGGGATAGCCAAGTATGTAAAAAATATAACTTCCCTACCTACTGAGGTCCATCTTATGGTGGAAAATCCAAATATGTTTATACCTATTCTTGCAGAGGATGTGGATATGATCTCTTTCCATATAGAGACCTGTAGATTTCCCTTCAGGACTATAAACCTAATAAAGGAGAAGGGTTCCAAACCTATAGTGGCTCTCAATCCCTCAACACCTATAAACAGTATCGAGTACATCTTAGATGAGGTTTATGGAGTACTTGTAATGACTGTGGAACCTGGGTTCGCAGGACAGAAGTTTATACCTCAGATGCTCAGGAAGATTGAGAAATTAAGAAAACTTATAGATAAAGAAGGACATAACGTTCAGATCTTTGTAGATGGAGGTATAAATTTAGAAACCGCTCCAAAGGTGGTGGAGGCAGGTGCAGATGTACTTATCTCCGCCTCAGCAATATTCAATTATGGTGATGTAGGAGAGGCTGTTAGAAAACTAAGGGAGGCAGTGAAATTTAGACAACAGTAAAGGGTGAAGTTATGAGGTACAAACTAGGTGAAAAAAAGGGTATGAGAACCGCCTATGGAGAGACGTTAGTGAAGTTAGGGAAAGAACTTCCAAATCTTGTAGTTCTAGATGCAGATCTCTCTGGATCTACAAAAACTGTCATGTTTGCAAAGGCATTCCCAGATAGATTCTTCAACGCAGGTGTTGCAGAGCAGAATATGATGGGCATGGCTGCTGGACTTGCCAGAACTGGGAAGGTAGTATTTGCCTCTACCTTCGCCATGTTTGCAACTGGGAGGGCATGGGAGCAGATAAGGAACTCTATAGCATATCCAAATCTAAATGTAAAGATCGTTGCAACCCACAGTGGTATAACTGTGGGGGAAGATGGAGCAACCCATCAGATGACTGAAGATATTGCTATAATGAGATGTATCCCAAATATGAGAGTTATATCTCCGACAGATTACTATGAAACGAAGAGTGTAATAGAGTGGTGTGCAAGGAACGAGGGACCAGTCTATGTAAGGATGCCGCGGAGAGATACTGAAACTGTATTCTCCAGTGAGGAAGATGCTAAATTCCAATTTGGAAAGGGTAGAATATTAGAGGATGGTTCAGATCTGACGATTATAGCCACGGGAGAGATGGTACCTGAGGCTATAAAGGCGTTGGAACTGCTAAAAGAGGATGGAATAGATGCCCAACTGATATCTATGGCTACGATTAAGCCTATAGACGAGGAGATGATAGTTAATTCTACAAATGATTTCATAGTATCTATAGAGGATCACAACATCATAGGGGGATTGGGAAGTGCAATAGGTGAAGTAATTGTAGATCATGGCTTAAATAAGAGACTTTTAAGGATAGGTATAAGGGATGTATTCGGTATATCTGGAAGTGCTACAGATCTACTGAGGTACTACGGGTTAGATGGAGAGAGTATATATAGAAGGATAGTGGAAGAACTTAGAAGATAAAAGTGATTTTAATGAGGTTGAAAATCGGTATCCTCGAGATATTAGTGATATTGTCTATCCTAATAACCTCTGGAGCTCTGGTATATAAATTTCTGTCTTCATCATCAGATAGTACCTACCACTTTGATGGAGATCAGATGTACAAATGTGCATGGATCTCTGAAAAGATCCTATCTAAGGGTTTTCCTCTTTATGCAGATATCTACGGTAAATGGACTAGTACTGGAGAGGAATTTAACGATACAGTACTCATAGTTAGAGCCTGTGGTGGAACTCTTTATGGGATATACAATAATCGATCTATAAGTATTGGAGGAAGGATGGCTTATAAGGAGGACATAGCTGCCGAGAAAATCGTTTTAAAACCTTTAGGGAACACAATTATATCCTATAAAATGGATCCTGTTGAGGGGTATTCCTTCAAGGATGTAAAGGACAAAATAGAAAACAGTATTGACTCCTATAAGGATTTGAATATTACTATACTTGAGACTTATGTCTCGGGGATTTTTGCTGTAGATTCAAAAACCTACACTCCTACTGAACAACAGTATATTAGAAATAAGATAGAAGATATGAATAATATGTATGATGTAAAATTATACTTTTTAGATAATGGATTAACAATAGGGGGGAAATATATTATAGATAACCTAGAGATCTACGACAGTATAATAGACCCTAAAAAAATACTTACGTCTAAAATAACAGTGTATTTAGTAGTAAATGAGACCTTAAATGAATTACCTAGAAATATAACCTTAGATAATCAAGTAATAACTTTAAAATAAAATCTTAACAATTTTTCCTGTTTATTATAATACTTTAATAATCAATAAAAATCAATTAATTATAATTTAAAAAAATGTGTTCATAGGAGATCTGGGTACTTGAAAAGAAGAGTAATTTCTATTAAGGTTTTATCGACCCAGCAAAAAATATTTATAAATAATAGACAGACTCCTTATCTATGATAGAAGTTTTACTCCTTTTTAAAGTGTTTTAGAGGTATTTCAGAGAAAAATAAGACTAATATAAAAAAGTTTTTAACTATATTTTAATTATAATTATAATGTTTATTTTAATTTTAATTTTTAATTATTATTTTTAAAGTTAAAAAATTTTGAAGTAATGTAATGAATAATACATAAAATCCCAATATCTTCTGGTTTGGAAAGAGGAAAAACTCCCTATAATAATATTACCCTAGTTCCCATCATAAGAATAGTTTAAAAAATAGTAAAAAATAATTATAAAAAATAAAAAAAATAAAAAAATGTTTTAAAAAACAGAAGACTTCTATTATCCTAGATACAAAAAATTTAAAAAGAAGATTGAAGAAGAATGATCCTCTGAAGATCTCCTATATAGGAATTCAGAATAAGATCTCCTATCTTAACTAAGGGTTCGGAAATATCCTAAGGATATTTAATATTACCCTGGTTCCCATCAAGATTGTAAGAAGAATAATAAAAAATAATTAAGAAGAATAATAATAAAAAATAATAATATTGGATACTGGATAAACAAGTAATTATCACTTTGATGGGAAGTAGGGCATTAATAATAGCAGACTGTTAGGGAGGATCTACTCCACTTCCATTTAGTATCTTAGAGTATCCCAGGAGAGATTATCTTTTATTTAATTTTAATATTTTCTTTTTATTACTTTTATTATAATTATTCTTATCAGAATTTATTGATTATTTCATTATCGATGATTTTTGATTATAATAATTATCATTTTCATTGTTCTTTTAATCACTACTGATGGGAACTAAGGTAATAAATATTATTATAACTACACTATTAAAAATCTAAATTAGATAATTACAACAAGGATTATCATGATATGGAAAAGAGAATATATCAATAATAAATTAGAAGGACACCATCTATTTTTAATACTAACCTCTATATTTATAGTACTTACCAGCGTATCCTACTATACTGGTATCTTAGTACTTTTCAGTGCCCTAGTGTTTTATATCTCTTTTGTAGTTGGTAAAAGACTTTATAGCATCTTAGAATTAGACAGTCTATTGAATGAAACTAATCTGCAAATCTCAAAAAGTAAAAATAGACATAAAATAAACTACTTAAAACACTATATCTTCGGTTTAACGCTAATGATTATAGGGTTATTCTTTTTAGTTTTAGATATCCTCTGGGCAGGAGGTGTGCCTCTATTTGATCTAACCTCTAAAAAGTTTTTAAGTCCTTTCTACACTATGTTGTCCCGTCTCTTAATCTTAGGATGGGCTATAGTGGTGGCCTCTAATTTGTCCCTGGATAAAATAAGGGCAATAATATACTCCCTAATCTTTTCAAGTGTTGTAATGCTCCTAGGATATAGGACCAGTGTAGTAGTACTTTTAATGTCTACCCTTTTTGTCCTATACTATACCAACAGAATAAAAAATAGAGAGTTGCTACTATTTGCCTCTGGGATATTTATCCTACTACTACTTCTTTCTATAATTAAACTGAAGATATTAGGTAGTGGAGGTATTCCCTTACTGTCGAGAATGGATCTAACAATGAGCGTATTGGATATAATAGTCCATAACTTCAACGGTGTATTTAACGGGTATTTAATATACTGTGCCATATACTCCTACTTTGGAATGGCTCCAGGTCCAAGAACTGTTGTGGCCAATACTTTAGGTATCCAAGGTGTTACCATAACTCCAACAATATTTGGAGGAGTAATTGGAGACTATGGAATATTAGGTATCGTCCCATACTTCGGAATATTAGGCATATTTATGGGATTCCTCTACAGAATTGCCGAAAGTTTTAAAGGAATATACTTGGGAGTTTACGCTGTAATGCTTTCCTATCTATTAGTGGCTATTGAAACAGGTATTTTGGATTTAGATGTGATATTGTATTACATCTTTGGGTTTTTATTATGTGTTTATATTTTAATAAAGAAATACAGATTGTATTTTAAGGTTAAAAATCCTATTGATATTCTTATAAAAAAGGAATAAATATTAAAAGTTGTAGAGTTTATTATTATTTATTGATAATAATTTTTATATAAAAAACTATTAAAACTCCCAATCCTTTTATCTTTTTAACTAAAATTTACACAAAAAATAAGTGAGACTATGTTTCATGTAAAGGCCTCCAAGGAGATGGAATCCTATTTTGAGAGGATCTTAAGGGAGGTAAAGAGGATATACGAGATAGCAGAGGAGTGTAGAAGAAAAGGTTACGATCCTGTAGATCATGTAGAAATACCACTGGCAAAGGATATGGCTGATAGGGTAGAGGGGCTGGTAGGTCCAAAGGGAGTAGCCAGTAGGATCAGGGAGTTGGTAAATGAGTACGGTAAGGAGCCCGCTGCACTGGAGATAGCAAAGGAGATAGTAGAGGGTAAATTTGGAAAGGAAGAATCTAAGGAGAAGTTGGCAGAACAGGCTATAAGAACTGCCCTGGCTATACTAACAGAGGGTATAGTCGCCGCTCCCTTGGAGGGTATCGCCCATGTGAAGATAAAGAAGAATAAGGATGGTAGTGAGTACTTGGCTATATACTTCGCAGGGCCTATTAGAAGTGCAGGGGGGACTGCACAGGCGTTGGCAGTACTTGTTGGGGATTACGTTAGGAAGGCATTGGGATTAAGTAGATACATCCCAACTGAGGATGAGATAGAGAGATATGTAGAGGAGGTGGATCTCTATCAGTCTGAAGTGGGATCGTTCCAGTACTCTCCAAGTGCCGAGGAGATAAGGACTGCAGTTAGGAACATACCTATTGAGATTACTGGAGAGGCTACAGATGATGTGGAGGTCAGTGGGCATAGGGATTTAGAGAGGGTGGAGACGAATCAATTAAGAGGAGGGGCTCTCCTTGTACTTGTAGAGGGGGTTCTCTTAAAGGCTCCTAAGATCCTTAGACATGTAGATAAGTTAGGTATTGAGGGATGGGAGTGGTTAAAGGAGTTGAAGGGGAAGAAGGAGGAGGAGAATAAAGAGGAAGAAAAGGAGGATAATAAGGTAGTTAAAGATCCTAAGGAGAGATTATACGAAGATGTGGAGATAGAGCCTATTACAAAGTACATAGGGGAGGTTATTGCTGGTAGGCCAGTCTTTGCCCACCCATCTAGATCTGGAGGGTTCAGATTAAGATACGGGAGAAGTAGAAATACAGGGTTTGCAACTGATGGCTTCCACCCTGCCCTTATGTACTTAGTGGATGAGTTTATGGCTATAGGTACCCAGTTGAAGACTGAAAGGCCTGGAAAGGCAACCTGTGTAGTTCCAGTGGATAGTATAGAGGGCCCTATTGTAAAACTTAAAAATGGAGATGTGATACAGATAAACACTGTAGAGGACGCTATAAAGTACAGGGATCAGGTGGAGGAGATATTGTTCTTAGGAGATATCCTTGTAAATTATGGGGACTTCCTTGAAAACAACCATCCTATACTTCCAAGTAGTTGGTGCGAGGAGTGGTACGAGAAGATCCTTATATCCAAGGGTATAGAGTACAGTGAAGATTTCATAAAAAACCCAGATCATAAGAATGCAGTGAAGTTTGCAATAAGGACTAAGACACCTCTACATCCAAGATTTACCTACTACTGGCATGAGGTATCCAAGGAGGATATAGTACTCCTTAGGGATTTCCTACTTAAGGGGGATGTAAAGATAAAGGGATCTAAAGATCTCTGGATTGTGCCCTATAAAGAGAGAGATAGAGGTAAGAGGGTATTGGAGTTAATTGGATGTTGTCATAGGGTTGTTAGAGAAGGTGGGGAGAGATACATCGAGATAGAGGATTACTATCCACTACTCTACTCCTTGGGGTACGACGTAGAGAATAGAAGGGATCTAATAGGGGATATCCAGGAGTTAATGGAAAAATCTAAAAATAGTATGCATCTTATAAACCTCCTTGCACCTTTCGAGATCAGAAGAAAGGCATACGTCTATATAGGAGCCCGTATGGGAAGGCCTGAAAAGGCTGCACCTAGGAAGATGAAACCTCCAGTAAATAGCCTCTTCCCAATAGGTAATGCGGGGGGAAACGTTAGACTGATCAACAAGGCTGTTGATGAGGGGAAGACAGATATTGTAGAGGTGTCCTATGGGGAGTGTCCAAACTGTGGAAGGATAAGTCTATATAGAAAGTGTCCCTTCTGTGGAACTCCTGTAGATCTCTCTGGTCCTAAGAGGATAGAGGCTCCACTGAAGGAGTACTGGAAAAAGGCACTGGAGAACCTTAGATTAAATAAGGCTGGAGATGTTAAGTGTATTAAAGGGATGACCTCTAAGAGGAAGATAGTTGAACCTCTTGAGAAGGGGATACTGAGAGCCATAAATAAGGTGTATGTGTTTAAAGACGGTACCTTAAGGTTCGACTGTACAGATGTACCATTAACTCACTTTAAACCCTGTGAGATAAACGTCTCTGTGGAGAAGTTGAGAGAGTTAGGTTATACTAAGGACATCTACGGCAATCCACTGGAGAGGGAGGATCAGATAGTGGAGTTGAAGGTACAGGATATAGTTATCCCAACAGCCTGTGCAGAGTACTTTGTAAGTGCTGCCAAATTCATAGACGATCTACTTGAGAAGGTATACAAGGTAGAGAGATTCTACAACGTAAAGAGTAAGGAGGATCTAATAGGGCACTTGGTAGTTGGAATGGCACCTCATACCTCTGCAGGAATGGTGGGAAGAATTATCGGATACTGTGATGCAAATGTAGGTTATGCACATCCCTACTTCCACGCCTCCAAGAGGAGGAACTGCTTCCCAGGGGATACTAAGGTGTTGGTTAATATAGAGGGTAAGGTGAAGAGGATAGAGATAGAGGAGTTATTTAACCTATACGATGAAAGTGGGGAGTGCTACGAGAACGGGGCATATATTAGAAGATCTCCAAGGGACAATATTAGGATCCAGGTGTACTCCTTCGATACAGTAAATAGGAAAGTAGTACTTACAGAGATAGAGGAGGTATTAAAGATACACTCTCCAAATCACCTAGTAAGTATAAACCTCGAAGGTGGAAGATCCTTTAAAACTACGCCGGATCATCCTGTAATTGTATACGATAAAGAGAATGATAGATTTGTAGAGAAGAGGGGGATGGAGGTAAAAGAGGGGGATCTTGTACTTGTTCCAAAGTTGGATAACTTTGGAGAGGAGATACCAGAGGTTTTTAAGGATGTAGATATAGATCACTTGATGGAGTTGTTAGGGTATTTCTTGGGATCAGAGGAGGATACAATATCTTACATTGATCAGAATATAAAAGAATTGTTTAAAGTATTGGAAGTAGAAAAGGGTAGATTACCATCCTTTGTATATGAATTACCAAAAGAAAGTATTAAGACATTTATTACAACCTACCTTAAAGTTTCAGGGGGGAAAGGTAAGGAAGGGGTAATATTAAAGGGTAATAGGGATCTCCTGGAGGATATAGACACCCTATTAAATTCAAAGTTTAATATCCTAGGTACCTTCTTGGAGGATGGTGAAGGACTCCTTCTAAAAAACGAGGATATCGAAAAGATACACAACAGTAAAGAAGAGAATAACCTCAACTGGATACTAAAAGTTGAGAGTATAGACATACTAAAATATAATGGATACGTCTATTCCCTAAAAGCCAAGAAGTATCACAATATCATTGTAAACTCCAACATACTTACCCACCAGTGCGATGGAGACGAAGATAGTATATTCCTACTCTTAGATGCCTTCCTAAACTTCTCCAAGGTTTATCTTCCTGAGAAGAGAGGAGGACAGATGGATGCACCTTTAGTATTAACCACAATCTTAGATCCAAAGGAGGTAGATGGAGAAGTCCATAACATGGATGTTGTATGGGAGTACCCATTGGAGTTCTACGAGAGATCCCTTGACATGCCCTCTCCAAAGGAGATTAAGGATCTCATAGAGACTGTGGAGGATAGACTTGGCACTCCAGCCCAGTACGAGGGACTTGGTTATACTCATGAAACAAGTAGAATAGATAACGGCCCTATGGTTTGTACATACAAGACCTTAGACACCATGCTTGAAAAGACTGAAGCCCAGTTGAAAGTTGCAAAGAAGATAAGAGCCGCCGATGAGAGGGATGTAGCGGAGAAGGTAATACAATCCCACTTTATCCCAGATCTCATTGGAAACCTAAAGGCATTTTCACGACAGGGAGTAAGGTGTAAATGTGGTGCAAAGTATAGAAGGATACCTCTAAAAGGAGTGTGTCCTAAGTGTGGTAGTAAGTTGATACTTACAGTGTCTAAGGGTGCTGTTGAAAAGTATATGGACGTCTCTCAGAAGATGGCTCAAGATTACAACGCAAATAACTATATAAAACAGAGATTGGAGTTGATTAGGGAAAGTATAGACAACCTATTTAAAAATGAGAGAAAAAAACAGATACAGATAGATCACTTCTTTAAGGGACAGTGAAATTTTTAAATACTATTTTTCTTTTTGACAGTAAAAATAAAATAAATTATCAGGATCTCCCCTTTTCTCTTAATGTTTAGAAACTTTTTGAGGAGAATAATTACCGGGTTTTACTCTTTTTGTTTTATTTATTTAGATATTAAATTATCTTTTGAAAAATTTTTATTAAATTTTATTTTATTATAATAATATTTAAAATACTTTAAAAAAAATAAAAAAATAAAAAATTTTTTAAGAAAAAAGTTTTAAAGGAAATCCGCTATTTCTCCAGTACTTCGGTAGTTCAGGAGAGATCATCAGATTTATTACTTTTTATGTTTGTTGATGTATTGTACACTAAAAAATAGAAAAGACAGAAACCTAATATTGTGTGCTGAATCTACAAAAATAATATTAAAATCTCCCTATAACATCATTATAGAGTAGAAAAAATACTTAAAAATCCCTAAAACCTTATTTAAAGTATTAAAGAACTTTATTATTTCCTGTTATTGCCTCCCTATTTACTTCACATTCTTTTTTATCTAAATATATAAATCTTTCAGTTATAACCTCTAGACATTTCTCCACACTTTCACTTATAGATATATTCTCTATAACTGGAACATTGTACTCATATGCCTTTTTTACGATGTAGTCATTTATCTTCCTTATTATCTCGAAGTGTTTAAGATATCTCTCCATAGGCCTCGATGTAATTTTTGCCCTTGCTGCAAATCTCTCCTTGTGCATCTTCTCGGAACTAAGGGTTAAGATTAAGGTTATTATATTTGGCATCTTTGTATACTTCTCCTCCATAAATCCTGGAATAATGTGGGTTCCTTCAATTATAACACTCAATCCCTCTTTTAGACTTCTATCTATTACACTCTCTACTCCAACTAAAACTAACTCTACATGTCTCTCAAATCCTAAGATATGAATATCTTCGTTGTTAACCTCTGAAGGGATCCTTAAGGCCTTCCATGCTGTATAAGAAGACTCATACAACATAGGTACTAGATCCTTAGATATACTTCTTCTCATCACCTCTCTGATGGAATCTGTACCTATAACACTGGGAATTCCCAACCTCGATGCCAACTCAAAGGCTATTGTGGACGTACCCACACCACTGGCTCCTCCTATGAGTATTATTATAGGATGTTTCTTTAGTATTCTCCTCCATAGTAGATACTTCTCCGCAATACTTTCATAGTTTTTAGATATTAGATATTCATACACTATTTTCCTTATTTCGTCCTTAGTGATAGTATCTATACCTCTCTCATTTAGCATCTTTTCAATTTCTTTTGCTATATTGTATGCCTCACTTGGTTTCATTCCTGCTGCAGTTAAGGACCTGGCAAGAACTCCCTTGGAAAATGGCATATCGTAATTTTTACCTTTTACAATTATTTTGTTAGTTATCTTCTTGAGATCCATGGACTCCACTCTCCATAATATTTGCTGTAAAAAATAAATTAAATAAAATTAAATTTATAATTATTAAAAAATAATTATTAATATTTTATTAATTGTAGTATTAAAAATAAAAAATATTGAAAAACAGTTAGAAAGTTATTATACTTGAAACACTAGAGAAAGGTATCGATCATCAGGATTTTATTACAGAATCTATATTTATTTTAACAATTCAAAGTAATAGATTATAACATATTTATAAGGAGGAGATAATGACTCAACCTCCACTCTTTTTTCTTAGGTTTTAAGTAACCCTTAGAAAATTTTCATATTATTTTAAATATCCATATTTTAGGGAGATTTTGGAGAAAAGTTTATTTACAATCTTAAATTTTGCATATAACATACAATAGTTAGCATATTTTTTTACTACAAACCTAGCATATCTGGTTGAAAATATGAAGATTTTCAAGGGGAGGGATGTTATAGGTATAGTACACGAGTTAGGTGTACTCATTACATTTATTGGCATTGTAATGTTTATTCCAACTGTTGTAGGATGGTGCTATAAAGAACCTGTATGGTACTTCCTATATCCCTCCCTTTTAACCACCTTAACTGGTATCCTTATATACAAATTTACAGAGCCTGTAAATATTAAATTAAAACATGCTATGGTAATATCGGCCTTGGCCTGGCTTTTAGCATCGTTAATTGGGGCTATACCTTTTTACTTGGGGATACCTTACTTCTCCTACTTGGACGGAGTATTCGAAAGTATGTCTGCCTGGACCACTACAGGTTTCACACTTATAGAGGATGTTGAGGCACTCCCTCGTACATTACAGTTCTGGAGGAGTTTGGAGCAGTGGATCGGAGGTATTGGAGTCCTTGTAATGGTGATCTCCATACTCTCAAAAACTGGTATCTCTGCCTACTACAGGGCTGAAGCAAGAGAGGAGAAGATCCTTCCAAGTACTATCAACACCGCCAGGAAGATATGGCAGATCTATATCCTCTATACATTAATTGGAATAAGTCTCCTATACCTTACAGGACTACCAGTATGGGACGCCATAAATCTATGTATGTGTGGAATCTCAACTGGGGGGATGAGTATAAAGAACTCCAGTTTTCCATACAATACCTTGGCGAAGGTTGTGATGATCTCTATAATGATGGTGGGAGGGATAATCTCCTTTGCTGTACACCATAAGATACTAACTGGTAGGTGGATAGACGATATCCAGAGTAAGGTAGGTATCTCCATAGTACTAATTGCCTCCCTTGTAGTTATGCTCTCCTCAGGTATTGACTTTATAGACGCCCTTTTTACAGTAGTCTCTGCCATGACCAGTACCGGTTATTCCACTGTAAGTATTCCCAATTTAAGCGATCTATCCCTTTTTGTAATAGTACTCCTTATGATGGTAGGAGGATCCACTGGAACCACAACAGGAGGTATAAAACTTATAAGGGTTATAGTTGTGCTGAAAAGTTTCTACTACCACCTTCAGAGGGCTTTACTTTCTCCCAATGTACTTATATGTAAAAAGATAGGAAAAAACCTGTTATCCCAGGATCTCGTTGTTGATGCCTCTGTTGTAGGTTTTGCGTACTTAATACACTACGGGATAACTACCGGGATCTTGATATCCTTAGGTTATTCTCCCTTTAAATCACTCTTTGAAGGAGTCTCCTTAGTTGCCAATATGGGACTATCTGTAAATGTTGTAAATCACTCCATGAGTTCCCTAGGAAAGGTGGTGGGTATCTTTATGATGTGGGTAGGGAGACTGGAGTTTATCCCTGTATATGTTCTTATACTCTACTTATTTAGAAAAATAAAATCTTATATAACTACTATCAAAAATTAATAATGTATAACCCCACTTCCCATCAAAAGGATAATTTAGAGAATAATAAAAATAATCCCAATTCCCATCAAAAAACTCTGATAAGGATAACAATAATTATAAAAAGTATAAAAGGATGATATAAAATCAGAATAAATAAAAGATAATCTCCTAGGGTGCTCTAAGATACTCTATGGAGTGGAGTAGATCCTTGCTAACAGGTTGGCTATTATTAATTTTTATTATAAAGTATTGTATTTTAAATATTTTCTTTGTCTTTTTTTTTATTATTCTTATTTTTAATTATTTAAATCGTTACTTTGATGGGAACTAAGGTAATAAAAATAAAAATAATTATAAAAATAATAAGAAGATAAAAATAAAGAAAAGGTTTTAAAATAAAAACTTCTATAGTCTCAGATATAACATTTTAAAAAGAAGATTGGAAGGGAATGGTTCTCTGTACACCTTCCAATATTAGTGGATATCAGAATATGATTTTTTATCTTATCTAAGGGTTCGGAAAGATCCTAATGGTATTTAATAATTTTTATATTGGTTATTTTCATTCTTCTTTTAATCACTACTGATGGGAACTAAGTTAATTATAATATAACAATAATTTTAATAATAATTAAAATCAGAATAGATAGAGGTATACATATCTTTTGATATACCTCTCTTAGAGATAATACTGATCTCATTTCAATTTATGATAGGAACTTTGTCAAAGAGAATTTCGTCTTTTTATTACAAATACTTTAGATACTTTTGGAAAAGATATGTATTTATAAGAGTTTTTTAATTTTAATAAAAATTATTATAATATTAAATTTAATATAAAATCATCTTAAGTATAGTTAATGATTTACTACCTCCTCACCTTTATGAAGTCTCCTAAGGTAAAATCCCTAGATCCCTGATTACTGCACTCCTCACCACCTTCCTCATAGAGGCTTATATTCAACTCCTTTTCGAGCCTCCTTATATACTTCTCCTCAGGTTCCAACTGGCCACTTTCAATTTTATGAAGTGTTGATACCTTTATACCTACCTTACGTGCCAACTCCTCTATGCTCATGCCCTTCTTTATTCGAGCCTCCCTTATGATCTCACCGTAATCTTCCACAATGGTTTTTATTGTGTCGAATACATCCCTCTTAGGTCTATATATCCTCCTACTACTCCCACCACTCCTTGGAATGCTCTTTTTCCCTAATTTAGGTATTCTCGAGTAAGTCTTTAGAGTTACACCGTACTTGGCACAATCACTGCATACCATCATCTCTACACCTTCCACCCTTACAGGTACAAGTTTATTTACATCCCTACCACATAGTTCGCACTGCATAGAACCACCATTTAAAATTCTATATAAATTAATTTAAAAAAATATATATATTTTAATTGTGATATAATAATTATGTCATTAGATTCATTACTCATCATTTTTATCATAATCATGGGAGGTAATAAATATGGTATTTCCAAGTTATGATAATGAGGATGTTGAAGAGAAAAAGAACAACGTAGATCCTGTAAAGGAATTTGAAAAAACCTACATTGCAGAGTTAGAGAGTAAAATATTGAAGATGGAACTGGAGAATAAAAACCTTCAGCGAGAGAATCTCCAACTAAAGAAGGAGAACGAGATATTAAAGAGAGAGTTAGATAAACTTAGAATACCTCCTCTAATATTAGGAACTGTAACTGACAGGGTGGGAAAGAGGAAGGCTGTTGTAAAGAGTTCTACAGGTCCAAGTTTCCTGGTAAATATCTCCCAGTTCGTAGACGAAGAGGAAATAGTACCTGGTGCAAGGGTCTGTCTAAACCAGCAGACTCTCGTTATTGTAGATGTACTTCCAAGGGAGAAGGATTACAGAGCCATGGCTATGGAGGTAGATGAGAGACCAAATGTATCCTTTGATGACATCGGTGGTTTAGACGAACAGATAAGAGAGATCAGGGAAGTTGTTGAACTCCCATTAACCCACCCTGAACTCTTTGAAAAGGTAGGGATAGAACCACCTAAGGGAGTACTACTCTATGGACCACCAGGAACAGGTAAAACACTCCTTGCAAAGGCTGTAGCCCATGAGACCAACGCAACATTTATTAAGGTTGTAGGATCAGAACTTGTGAAAAAGTTTATAGGAGAAGGAGCCAAACTTGTGAAGGATGTATTTAAACTGGCAAAGGAGAAGGCTCCATCTATCATTTTCATAGATGAGATAGACGCCATAGCAAGTAAGAGAACAGAGGCTCTTACTGGAGGAGACAGGGAGGTTCAGAGAACCCTAATGCAACTCCTTGCAGAAATGGATGGATTCGACTCCAGAGGAGATGTAAAGATCATCGCCGCTACAAACAGGCTGGATATATTAGATCCTGCAATCTTAAGACCTGGTAGATTCGATAGAATAATAGAGGTACCACCTCCAGGAGAGGAGGGTAGATTGGAGATACTGAAGATCCACACTAGAAAAATGAACCTAGCTGATGATGTAGATCTAAGTAAGATAGCAAAGATGACAGAAGGGTTCGTTGGTGCAGACCTAAAGGCAGTATGTACAGAGGCTGGTATGTTTGCAATTAGGGATAATAGAGACTATGTTACAATGGAGGACTTCATAAATGCTGTGGAAAAGATAAAGAAGAAAAAGGGAAGTAGTCCAACCACTCCAGCACTTAACGTAATGTACGGTTAAAGAATTTTTCTTTTTATTTTTTAAATAGTAATTGAAATCCTAATTCTCGTTTAAAAGCCCTTCTCTGATAGAAATTAATATATTAATAATCGAAATAAAAAATAAAACCATCATCTACCTTAAATATAGATTTTTAGAGTATAAAACAAGATGATTCTACTTTAATTCCTGAATATTTGGAGGAGAAAAACCCTCCTGCAAGGAAAATTTTCATGATTTTATAATTATAAATAACTTAGTAAAGATGTAAAAATAAAAATATTAAAAAAAGATAGTTATTAAAAAATCAAATAGAATTCTATAAGGACGAAGTGAATTCTTCCTTTTTTATTTTTCCACCTGTGTAATAATCCTTTATTAGGTCAATATTTCAAATATTTTTTATTTTTTGATTTTAAATTATTTTTTATAAATTTTTAATAATTATTATTATCTTTTTAAAAGTTCGTTTATATTATTAAATAATTTTTTATAAATAATAATTAATGTTAATTATTCTTATAATTTAAAATAAAAGGGAAAAGTATGCAAATTGGTATAGTTGGTGGAGGATTAGGGGGGTTACTAGCAGGAGCATTACTTTCTAGGAATAACCATGTAGTTTTATACGAGAAACTACCTTACGTAGGTGGAAGATTTACAAATATCCCGTATAAGGACTATCAACTTACTACAGGAGCCCTCCATATGATACCCCATGGAGCAGACGGTTATTTGGCACAGTTGCTCTCTAAGGCAGGCTGTAAGGTAGATATTGTAAATTCCGATCCAGATGGACTCTTTAGAATAGGTAAGAGGGACTACAAATATAAGGATCTATTTAATATAGTAGGGTTAAAGGATAAGATAAAATGTCTAAAGATGGCTACTAACTTAAAGTTAGGTAGAGTGGACAGGAATATATCCTTTGGAGAGTTCTTAGAGGACGTACCACTGGCATTGAAGGTAGGCAACTCCTTCACAGGATGGGCTTTAAGTTTAGACGCCTACAGTGTCCCTATGGATGAGATCGTCGAGATCGCCAAAAACTATTACAGGTTTGGAGGGCCTGGGATACCAATAGGTGGATGTAAGGGAGTGATAGATGAACTTGCTAAGGTTATACTGGAGAATGGAGGTAGGATAATTACTGAGTGTAAAGTTGAGAGGATAGAGATAGATGAGGATAAGGGATATATATACACAGAGGAGGGATGTTCAGAGTTCGATGTAGTTATAAGCAATCTATCTCCAAAACTTACAGAGAAGATATCCAATGTAAAGGTTATAAAGGATAAAGAACCTGTACCCTCTAGAGGTATAAAGGTATCCATAGGTTGTAAAGAGAAGTTGATTAAACACAACGGAGTACTCTTCACTCCAGAGTGCGAGAGGGTATGTGGTTTAAACTGTCCATCTAACGTAGATAGATCTCTTGCAAGGGAGGGCTATAACTTAATAATGGCTCACGCCATCCAAGTTAAAGACAATGTAAAGAAGGAGATAGATATTGTTCTGGAGGATATAGAGGGATTATTCAGGGACGCCAATATAGAGAACTACGAGATACTCCATATCCAGACATTTAGAGATGATATCCCAGTAAATCACGCCTCAAATGGTACAGATGTAGATCCTATAGTGGATAAAAGGTTGTACCTTGTAGGAGATGGAGTTAAAGGGAAGGGAGGGATAGAGGTGGAGGGTATTGCCTTAGGAGTCTCCAAGGTGGTTAGTTGGATAGAGGATAAGAGAGATATGACATCTTAATAAAAAGTTCTTAAAGTGATAAAGTTTAAAAATATAAAAATAAATATAAAAAACTCTAAATCCCATATTAAAAAAATAATAATAAAAATAATAAAAAAGACTAAAAGATATTAAATGAGTATATAAAAATAATTAAAAACAAAAATAAAAAAAGTATATCTTCTATAAGCATAGTCAAAGGTTTTAATCAATTTTTATCAATTATTTTTATTTTTTTTCTTAGAAGTTTTATTATTTTTTAATTTATAATAATTATCAATTTTTATTAATTTTAAACCCTATCCACCCCTAAAACACACCTCTCAAACCCTATCTCCTTAAACCTCTTACTTATATCCCTAAACTTGGCGATATCCATTATCTTATGTATTTCCTCACTGTTTATCTCAATAACTGCTATATTGTGAAAATCTCTCACCCTGAAGTATCCCTCTAAACCCAGATAGAACGCTAAGAACTTCTCACCTTCATATACCCTCTTTAACCTCTCCTCTGTAATAGGAGGATTTAATATTCTTGTGGCTAAACAGGAGTCCTCCCTTGGAGTTGGTACATTTAAATATCTAAGTATTTCCTTAACCTCTTTTTTTCTTATCTCCAACTCTGCAAGGGGCGATCTTATACCGTACTCCCTATAGGCTCTTATCCCTGGTCTATCCTCAAATAGATCGTCGTAGTTAGTTCCATCTACTATAATTACCTCCCTGTCAAAAAAATCCCTTAATTTATCCCTCTCCTTTACAAGTACCTCCGCCATATATCTTTTACATATATAACATCTATTCTTCAGATCTCTGTTTATCTCACAAACTACACCGTTCTTTAGATAGTTAAAATCTACAACCTTGTGATCTATACTATATTTTTTAGATAGTTCAACACTTTTTTTAATACTATCCTCTGGAAAGAATCCATTATTCACAGTTATGGCTAAGGTGTATCTTCCGTAGTGCTTGCTCATAAGAGCAACTAACAAACTGTCCATCCCCCCTGAATAGGATACCACAGATATTTTTCCCTTAAAGTACTCCTTCAACCTTCTGAACTTTTCCATTAACATACAAATCCCATATCCTTAATCATCTTTATGTCATCCTCTATCGATCGCCCCTGTATAGTTAAATAGTTCCCTACCATAAGGCCATCAATCGCCAGAAGGGATAGACATTGAAGATCCTTTAACTTGTACAACCTTCCCCCACATAGACGTATCTCCCTATCTGGTAGTAATATCTTCCCAAGTGCAATGGATTTCAGTGCCTCCTCTGGTGTGATCTCCCTTATCTCTCCCTTTTCTATTAGATGGTATATTTTAGTACCCTTTATAGGATGAAGTATATTTAGGGCAACGCTATCTACATCTAAGTTTTTCAACTCCTCCAACATCTTTATCCTGTCTATATAAGACTCACCTAATCCAAATATACCCCCACTACATACCTCTAACCCTAATTTTTTTGCATACCTTATAGTTCTTACCTTCTCTTGATAACTATGGGTAGTACATACCTTCTCAAAGTAATCCCGTGAAGTTTCTAAATTGTTATGTATTCTAACCCCTAATTCCTTTAACTCTTTCAGTTTATCCTTATCCAGTATTCCAAGGGATACACAGATCTTTAATCCTGTCTTCTCCTTCAACTCCCTTATAGTATCTACCACCCTCTCAAAATCCCTATCTTCTATAGATCTGCCGCTAACTACTATAGAGAATCTATTACAGTACCTCTCCATATACTTCGCATATTTTATAATCTCCTCCTTAGGCTTCAATTCGTATGTTTTTATATCTGTATTATGATGTATAGACTGGGAGCAGAAGATACAGTTTTCAGGACACCTTCCAGATCTCGCATTAACTATAGAGCATAGATCTATTTTAAGGGAGTTATCACTATAATATCTCTTAATAGAATAGGCCAAGTACAGTAGATCGTAGGTATCTCCCTCATTCCAAAGATCTAGGATATCTCTGAAAGTGATTTTTCCCCTTATTACTTTTTCATAGTACTTCATTATATCCATAAACATCCCTGAGAATGATGAAAAAATACATTAAATTAGGATCATTTTTATATTAATAATTATTATAATTTATTTCTATAAAAATTAAAGGAGATATTTATGGATGAAAAAACAAAAGAAACTCTACTCGTAGACATCGCCCCTTATATTGAAGATATAGAATTTTTTAAAGAACTTTTAGAGAAATCTAAGGATATTGAAGACCTAAAAAGGAGATTAAAGGAACTACTGGAAAGGGAAGAGGATATTACTAGGAAAACAGATATAAAGATAATACTCAGCAAAATAGAATCTACTCCTTAAAGAGTATTCTGTCATAACCACTATATACTGTAAATCTATCCCCTCTGGCAAATCCTATAAGGATTAAATTGCTTCTTCTTGCAAGTTCTACCCCTCTATCCATAGGAGGAGATTTTGATATAATCACAGGTATCCCTGCATTTACTCCTTTATTTACCATCATGTATGTCTGCCTACCACTGGATACGAGGATCTTATCCCTTAGATCTATACCCCTTAGCACACAGTAGCCTATCACCTTATCCACTGCGTTGTGCCTCCCTATGTCCTCGATGGAGAGGATCCTCTCCCCCTCTAAGGTGTAAATAGATGCCCAATGAGTACCCCCAGTTAATTCCCATGTCTTTTTATCTTTTAACATGTCCTTCATAACCTTCAAGATAGTACTTAGAGGTAGTTTAATCTCTTTTACAACCCTGTTGTTGTCATTTTCCCTATCTATCTGGCCCTCTACCACTATTTTGTTATCCTCTACATAGGCGTTTTTAACGTCCTTTTCCTTTAAATATCCCTGGGAAACAGTGTATCCCACCCCTAACTCCCTCAAATACTCAGGAGATGCAGAAATCCCCTCTGCTATCTTTTTCTCATTTATGTATATATTGTAATCCCTTTCAACACATAGGTAATCCTCTGTAATCTCTGGACTTCCCCTCCATATCAAAACATCCAACTTTTTTATCATAACTACTCTCCTACAACCTTAACGTAGAATCTCCTAGTCCTGGGTCCGTCGAATTCACAGAAGAATATCCCCTGCCAGGTTCCAAGAAGTAACTTTCCATTGGATACTATGAGATGTAGGGAAACTCCTAGGAGGGAACTTTTTATATGGGCGTCTGAGTTGCCCTCAACATGGGTATAGGGACCATCCTTAGGTATCATCCTCCTTAGAAACCCTAAGATATCCTCCTTAACTGATGGATCTGCATTTTCGTTTATCGTCAGTGCTGCAGTGGTATGAGGTGTATATACCACAACGATTCCATCCTTCACCTTGGACTCCCTTACAGATTGGAGCACATACCCTGTAATATCTATAAACTCCTCCCTCTTGCTAGTTTTTATAACGTACTCCTTCAACATAGTATCACTGTTAAACTTCCCTCCCTCTACTTAACTCCACTATACCGTTAGCTATAGATACTGCAACAGGAGTGCCCCCTTTAGGCCCTTCAGTGGTTATAGAGGGAACATCTATACTACGTAGCAACTCCTTAGATTCACCTGCCTTAACAAACCCCACAGGAACCCCTATTACAAGTCTCGGCTCAACTCCTTCCTCCTCTATCAATCTAACAACCTCGAAGAGTGCAGTAGGTGCATTACCAACTACAACGATACCTCTATCAATGTAAGGTTTTGCCACCCTCATGGCAGCAGCAGCCCTTGTAATTCCCTCCTCCTTGGCGATCTCATAAACCCTCTCATCATCTATAAATGAAAATATATTGTCATATCTTATACCTACCTTAACCATCTCCACATCCACTACCATGGGACAGTTATTCCTTATACCTTCTATCCCCCTCTCTATAGGATGGTTTTTGAACCTTATAAGTTTTGCATACTCCATATCTGCAGTGGCATGGACTACCCTCTCAATTATTCTCATCTCCCACTCTGAGTATCTCTCTATATCTTCTCCCAGTACCTCCCTTATCTTCTCCCTAACTATCTCCCTGGATCTCCTTGCAACATCCAACCCATCCCTACTGATTGCACCCATGAACATCTATCCACCTTACTCTATTAACTTTAAAACCCTCCTTATACCATCAGACTTTGTGTATGCAACCTCTATCAAGTCAGGGAGTACGCTGGTAAGTTCAAAGTCTATAATACCTAAGAATTCCCTCTTTGTATCTAACTTAAAGAATGTCTCGTCCTTTAAAACTACAACACCTTCCACATGGTACCTAGCAAAGTAGGCCTCGAAGTAGTCTCCTTCTTCTATATCCTCTAAGTATTTGTAGAGTTCATCCTCACTGTTAAGTACTACCTCTATATTTTTCTTCATTATTATTCACCTTAATAGAGTTTTATGATAATAATAAAATTAAATTTTATAAATATTTTTGCAAGATATATATAAATATCGAGGATAATAGTATAGTTAAGTAAAATATGAAAGATAATTTCAATTATTATCTATGTACAAATCCTTAAATTATTAGAAAAGATTAATTCCTTCATAGATAGTTTTTTACTCTTTTTTTATTCTACTCCAGTTTCCACCAAAAATATACATATTTATCTAACATTATATAAAAGTTAATATTACCTCATAGGGAGTACAGAAAAAGTTTTAATCAGAATTAAAAATAGTTTCAATAAAGGTATGATAGATAATTACCCATTTAAAGTGAATAGTTAGTAATTATTTCACTATAAGATCTAGCCGTATATAGAAAAAAGGTAGTATAAATTATTAGGTGGTATCTTGAGTAAGAACATTCTAAGAAGGGGGCGTCTCTCCAACATCACAGAGGAAAAAGTTATGGAGTACACCACCAGTTTATCCTTCGACAGAGAGATATTCGAAAGTGATATCCTATGTGATATAGCCCATACCAAAATGTTGATGGAGAGAAATATTATTCCAGAGGAAGATGGAAGAAAGATAATAGAGGAACTTATAAAGATACTTAAAGAGGGAATAGATGCCTTAGATCTAGATCCTTCCTTAGACGACATCCATATGGTAATCGAAAACGAACTTATAAAGAGACTTGGAGAGGATGTTGCAGGGAAGATGCACACCGGTAGAAGTAGAAACGATCAGGTTGCAACAGATATTAGAATGACTTTAAGGGAGAAGGTACTTCTTATATTAAAGAAACTTATAAACTTGGAGAAAACTATCCTATCCATGGCAGAGGAACATATAGAAACCCTCTTCGTAGGATACACCCATCTACAACATGCCCAACCTACAACCTACGGACACCATCTACTAAGTTACGTCTCCATGCTTGAAAGAGATATCCAACGATTACTAGATACATATAAGAGAATAAATATCTCACCTTTAGGATGTGGAGCCATGGCTACAACAGGTTTCAATATAGATAGAAGGAGAACTATGGAGTTGTTAGGATTTGACGATCTCATTGAGAACTCCATGGACGGCGTCTCTACAAGGGATTTCATCTTAGAGACTATGGCAGATCTCTCCATCCTTGGAACAAATTTATCTAAGATATGTGAGGAGTTGATACTCTTCTCCACCTACGAGTTTGGAGTTATAGAGTTGTCAGATACCTATACCTCTACATCTTCCATTATGCCCCAGAAGAAGAACCCAGATGTTGCAGAGATCGCCAGGGCAAAACTCTCCACCTTAAATGGAAATCTCATTACTGTACTCACCATCTTAAAGGCACTTCCAAATACCTACAACAGGGATCTGCAGGAGGTAACTCCCCATCTTTGGAATAGTGTATATACTATCTTGGATACTTTAGAGATGGTAGAGGGAATGGTAAAGACCCTGAAGGTTAATAGGGAGAGGATGAAAGAATTGGCAGAAAGTAACTACTCTACTGCAACGGAGTTGGCAGATACCCTTGTAAGGGAGTGCAACATATCCTTTAGAACTGCCCATGGAATAGTAGGAGAGGCTGTTAGAAGATCCATAGAGGAGAAAAGGGATTTAGTTGAGGTTGTGGAGGAGGTACTTAGGAGGTATAACTTAAAGTTGGAGAGGGAGAAAATAGAGAAGGCATTGGATCCTATGGAGAATGTAAAGATAAGAAAGGTTATAGGAGGTCCAGCCCCTGAAGAGGTAAGAAGGGCTATAAGATCCTACCATAGTAAAATAGAGGATTATGAGAGGGACATAGACAGTAAGATGGAGAAGATCAGGGATGTAAAGGAGAGACTGTTGAAGTTGTAGATCCTGCAAGATCCAATAAATTCTTAATTCAAATACTTAGAAGTTTTCAGAAAAAGATCCTACATAGAAAGTTGTTTTTATTTTAATAATAATTATATTACTTATTTTTACTAAATCCATGAAGTTATAATTAATATTTTTTTAATTATGAAAGACTTTATTACAAAATTTTTATAATTATCATCTTTTAATAGAATATAGGTGTTAATATATGGTAAACTCTATGGAATTTCAACTAAAGAGGGCCACTAAAACATTGATGAAAAACAAAGATGGAAATATACTAGTATGTACTCATGTAGATACAGACGGTATTACATCGAGGGCTATCTTAGAGGAGTTATTTAACAGGTTGGAAATAGAGGGAGAGTTTAGGTTTTTGAAACAACTTAACAGGGAGACTATTGAGAGCATTCCCTTTAAAGAATACAACTTAGTAATCTTTGCAGATCTAGGTAGTGGGCAGATCAACCTTATAAATGAGAAGATTAGAGAGTACGACATTTGGGATAGTAGGGATCACAGTATTGTTATACTAGATCATCACATACCTGCCTATTGTAAGATCCCTGATAATATAATCCATGTAAATCCCTGGAATGACAACTTAGATGGAGGAAAGGAGATCTGTGGAGCAGGAGTGGCCTATAAATTCGCCAAAATGTGCAACCCTAACTATACAGATCTAGCAAAGTATGCCATATTAGGTGCAGTAGGGGACATTCAGAACTTAGGAGGTGGTTTCGTAGGGTTGAACAGAGGGATATTGGAAGATGCTAAAGTAAGAGGAGATATTGTTGAATTTCCAGATCTTCAATTCTACGGTAAACATACCAGACCTATGTTTGTCTCTATGAGGTACTTTACAGACGTTAGGACAGATCTAATGAACAACGATTCAAGAATATTAAACTTTATAAAAATGGTAAATAGAAAGTATAATTTAGAGATAGATCCGAGAGAACCTATCTGCAGTCTATCCACTGAGGAGAAGAGGGCCATTGGAAGTGAATTTCTAAGTAAGTGTAATAGGTACGTTCCTCTATCTTGGATAAAGTACCTTCCTAAGGTAATCTTTGGAATGAGTTATGAATTTAGTGGCGAGATGATAATGACACCCTTGAGAAACTTAGAGGAGTTCTCAACATGTATAAACGCCTGCTCCAGGTATGGAGATTATAAAACACCTTTAGAGGTACTGAAAGGAGATAGAGGGAGGTACTACAGTAGAATGTTGTATATGCTGAATAGACATAAGAAGAACCTATTTAAGGCTTTGAAGTATATAAGGGAGAATGTAGAAATTATACAGAGAGATAAATTCCAGTACTTTGAAATAGAAAGAGGAAAAATAGAAGAAGGTATAGTAGGTATTGTAGCAGGGATGAGTTATTCCATCGAGGATGTAGATTGGAAAAAACCTATCTTCGCTATAAAGGAAGGAGAGAACGGATATAAGATATCTGCGAGATGTCCAAAATTATTAACCTTTGCCGAAAACATCAACCTTGCAGATGCTGTAAGTTATGCCTCTATGAAGGTAGGAGGTAGTGGAGGAGGACACAGATTCGCCTGTGGTGCCTATATCCCCTATAAAGAGGACTTTATAAAGTATATAGAGGATAGACTTTAATTATTATTTATTCCTGTTTCGTTAATTTATCAAACAAAAGATAATGCTTTTCTTGGAAATAACCCTTAAACACTTTATAGGATGTAGTAAATTCTCCTTAATAGGACTGTTATTAATTATATATGGGGAGCATTTTTTATTAATTTATATAAATATTTATATTCAAAATGAAAATAATACAATTTAATGTAGAAAATTAAGTCTTTAATAAAACTGTTAAGTGCTTACAGGTAAAAATTGCCCTTTATTTATTTTATTCTAAACACTATAACACTAAATTGTTTCTTAATTTATTAATTTTTATATTATTTAACAAAAATTTTGTTCATAATTTTTTATATTAAAATAATAATTATCGGAGAATTAAAAAAAATAAAAAATATTAAAAATTCGACTGTCTAAAAAAGAATTATGTTAAAACTAAAATATGGCTTTCATCCTCTGGTTTATATTGAATACTAAAAGAGTAGAACAAGATTCTATTAATTCTCCTTTTTAAGGTTTTTTACATTATTTTATTATTACTATAATTTTTAAATGCAAGTAAAAAATAAAAGTAGTAATAAAATAGAAACACTCTGTATTTTTATTTTAAAAATAGCTCATCATGTAAATAACCTTATTCACTAGAATCTCACCACTCCCTGTTTAGGTGCATCCTTGAAAATAGAATAACTAAAAAATGTTCTGACTATCTTTAAATACCCCCCCACCTTTTAAATAGATCGTTGGGAATACCTAAGATATCCAATATTCTTCCAACAACAAAATCCACCATATCATTCACTGTTTTAGGTTTTCCATAGAAGGCAGGAATAGGTGGCATGATAATGGTTCCTAACTTAGATAACTTCAACATATTTTCAAGGTGTATAGAACTTAACGGCATCTCCCTGGGCATGAGGATTAACTTTCTCTTCTCCTTAATCGCTACATCACACACTCTACATATTAAGTTGCTACTGTATCCATTTGCCACTGCAGATAGTGTTTTCATGGAACATGGTATAACTACCACACTGTGAAATATATGGGAACCAGAGGCTAAAGGAGAGAATAGGTCACTGTTCTCATAGTACTCATGGGACAGACCTATGAGATAATCAAGATCTACATCTAACTCATGTTCTATTACCTTTTTACCAGACTCTGAGACTATTAGAGATACTTCTACACCTTTATCCCTAAGTACCTCTAGTAGTCTCTTTGCATAACATACTCCACTTGCACCTGTAATACATACCACTACTTTCATAACTCTCCCAGTTAAAGAGATAATTGAAGGAACTATCTACAATACCTTAACCCTCCAAGAACTCCCAGAAGGATCTTACTGCACTGGGATTCTTAAGTTTTTTACCCTTTACCAGATATAAATACCTGGTAAGATCTAGATCCTCTATAGGGACTATCTTTATCAAACCAGCCTCGGCGGCCTTCTTTGCAGGTATCTCAGATATAATACTTACTCCATTCCCCTCGGAGACTGCAGTTATTATAGAGGAGTTGCTTCCAAGTCTCATTACAACGTTGAGATCCATCATGGAGTAGCCCTTCTCGTTTAGGGCTTTTATTATAACTTCCCTTGTACCAGATCCCTCTTCCCTATCTATGTAGTCTTCTTTCATAATATCTGAGAGTGTTGCTATACCTTTTTTAGCCAATCTATGGTTTGGAGGTACTATCAGTACCAATCTATCCTTTCCTATTATCAGATGCTCGTAATCTTTGTTGTAGAGATATCCAACTGCCGCCATATCCACTGAACCTTTCTCCAGTAGTTCAAAACACCTTTTAGAATCTGTTATCTCTATATGGAAGTCGACATCTTTATACTCCCTCTTGTAGTCCATTATTATACCTGGTAAAATATGCTCCCCTGGAGTAGTACTTGCTGCAATTTTGACAGTTCCCTCTGGATATTCATGAAGTGACTTAATACGCTGTTTCGTAGATTCTATAAGTTCCAGTATCATTTTGGCACTCTCGTAGAGAATCTGACCTTCAGGAGTTAACTCTACACCCTCAGGAGTCCTTATAAACAACTGGGTATCGAAGTACTTTTCCAGGGCTGAGATATGATTGCTTACAGTACCTTGAGTGATACCAAGTTTTTTTGCAGCCTTGGAAAAACTCTTTGTCTTAGAGGTAGTTACAAAGGTTTTAAAATAACTTATCTTAGGATCCATATTTCCACCATATTAACTGTTTCAATATCTCTTTCTATCTTAATTTTAGGCTAATATAGTTTATATTATAAGTGTAATATGATATTTAAAGTTATAGGAGGTTATTAATATTATTAATATTTATAAAATAAAGTTATAAATAATGTTAGAATAGGAGATATAGGTCTGTAGATATTTTTGTCCATAAAAAAGATAGATGTGATACTATGGAACTGATCCAGATATTCGCCTTAGTTTTTGCAATTTTTGCAATGTTTAAAATAATAATGCAACTTAAAAACAACGAAATAAACTTGGAATCTGCCATATTCTGGATATTTATTTGGGTATTGGTTATACTCATCGTGGTATTTCCACAAACTATGAGTCATCTCGCTACATTAACAGGTGTAGGTAGGGGAGTGGATGTTGTAATATACGTCGCCATTATAATACTCTTCTATCTCCTATATAGATTATATATTAAAATAGAAAATATTGAAAGGGAAATTACCCTAATTGTAAGGGAGATCGCCATATTGGAGAAAGAGAAAAAAGAGAAGGAGAAGCAATAGGAGTCTTATCTCTCATATCCTAAAGGAAAGACATAGAGGGCCCTTTCCTCTGGTCCACATCCAACAACTTCCTCTACATACTCATCGTAGAATGCACCTACTGCTACTGTACCTACACCTAGCGCCGTACTTTGAAGGTATATGTTCTGTCCAACATGTCCAGCCTCCATATGGACGTATCTTATACCTCGTTCTCCATATATAGAGGTAGTACGCTCATAAACAGCAGTTATTATTAAATTTGCCTTTGCATCCAATACCCATTTCTGATTTATACATGCTCTGTATAGATGATAACTGTGATCACCCTCCCTGATCAGTTTGAGGGAATGATCAATAGGTATATAGCGGTAAACTCCAGGTTCTAAACCCTCCACCTCCTTCACAACAACATAGATTTCAAGGGGATACGTTGCACCAGCACTTGGTGCAGATCTGAACATCCTATTGGGATTCGTTACCCCCTGTGCCGCCCATAGAATCTGAGAGAGATCTTCAAGTCTCAGAGGTTCTTCTGAGTACTCTCTTATCGATCTCCTTTTAAATATCGCCTCTTCAACAGACATCTCTCTGTATATTCTTGGCTCTGGTAAAAACATCTGTACTTCACCTGAATTTCTCCTATTCTCTTTATATATTCTTACTTTACATCATTTATATAGGAGGATAGTAGGTAAAAAAGTTATTAATTGTTTAATTATTGTATATTCTCATTATAATTATTATAAACCCTAATTCCCATCAAAAAATTCTAATAAGAATAACAATAATTATAAAAAATAAAAATATAAAAAGAAGTATTAAAATTATTGAAATCAAAACAAGAGATAAATAATCTCTCCTAGAATGCTCTAAGATACTGTAGGGATAAAGCAGATCCTCCCTAACAGTCTGCTATTATTAACTTTATTATTTTTTTTATTATCTAAATCTTACTTTGATGGAAATTAAGGTTTATTTTATTATTATTCCTCTTAAGATTTTTATTATTTTTTATTATGATTATTATTTTTATTATTATTTTTTTAATCACAATCTTGATAGGAACTAGGGTTATTATAATTATTCTCTAAAAATAACTAATTAAGAATAATTAGGTCAGATTTTTCTAACAGAACTAGAGTTAATAACTCCTTCAATAGCTAGATTTCCTACTGATTTAAAAAATAGTGGACGATTTTAATTATCTAGTTTCAAACAACCAAAAGAGGGATATTCACAATTCCCATTATTTTAACCTTCACTATACCAATAAAATAGGATTCTTCCAATATTCTAATTTTTTATTTTTAACTGTTTTTTATTATTTTATTAACTATACTTTATTTCTTTGTCCCTATTATAATCACGAATACACTCAATTACATCTGTAATCTTTCCATCTGTTTTTATCCCATTTGGATCGTAGTGGGTCCTTGAGGCCCTAAAACCTCTCTCCTTCAACATTTCCACCAACTCCCTAATAGGAGGTACATGCTCCTTTATGGCGCTACATACTCTGTGGATGTTGTAGCATCCTATTACATTCCCAACTGTACACTCTTCATATATCTCCCCGAGGATCTTTACACTTCTCTGGGAGTATCCCCTACCCTGGGCAATCTTTAACGCCTCCTTTACAATATCCATGCTGTTTATCTCCCCTAAGTAAAAGAGCCCTCCAAATCCCTTCTCAAAACCTTCCTCTCTTTTTCTGATAATCTTCTCTTCATTCTCTATTTTAATATACCCTAACTTCTCTATAGCATCATCTGCCCTCTTTGCTCCCCTCTCCGTGATCAGAAAGGTTCTTATATAGTGGTCTGTAAAGTGAGAGAAGATAGGTTTAAGACCTATGTCGTACTTACTTGCCACCCTGATAGCATAGCCTATTAACAACCTCACTGCCAACTCCTTATCGCCAGTTAGTGGAATAGCGTCGTAGTTTCTAATACATGCCTTTCTATAAGATCCATAGAGGACTGCAGTATCTGTGGCAGTCATAGCGATTATACCATTTTTTGTAATACAACTACGTATAGCACTATCTAAATATGGATTTGGAGATCCAAAGGGATCTAAATCTACTAAGTTAAATGTTCTAAAGTGCTCTGAAAGGAGGACATTTGCATCCTTGTTAAATACTTTTACATTTCTTAAGTTGTTCAGTTTTAGGTTCTCCCAAATTAATTCAACTGCAAAAGGGTTGATATCGTTGATAACTACCTCAACTGTTCCAGAGGGATTTACTAACTCCTTTGCGTATCTTATCCCTCTAGCCCCACTACCTCCTAAAGGATCACATACTAAAAACTCTTCTCTCCCGTAGTTATTTAAAAAACTCTGTACCACAGCAACGGATATATCCCTACAAATCTCCATTCTTGGATTGTAGAATACCTTATCCTTTTTTGAGATACTCCTATCCTTTGGAACCTTTATCTTTACATTTCCCTCTACTACTATCTCCTCCATAGGATCCCCAGATATTTTTTGTTATTTTAAAAAGAATTTAAAGAATGATATCCTTTTATTCTATCGATTTTTAAATTATATGATGATAACAATAATTTTAAAGTAGTTTATTATAATTTCTGGATAGTATTATTATAAATAATAGATGGTTATAAAAAATGTAAGTATCCAATAATAAGGCGGTGTAATAATGAAAAATATTTTAAAGGAGAACAGTACTATTTTAATTTTTATATCCACAATATTGATACTATCCCTCTCTGGTTGTATGGGAAATGGAGGTAATACAGATAACAACGACCATAGTGGTACTAGTAGCAATATAGTGGTAAGTTCCGAGATCGTATATCCCAATTCAAAACCCTGTAACGATGTTCCAGGATATTACTACAATATCATGGGAATTGCCACAGAGGGTATAACTCTGAATGTGTATGAAACTAGTGATAATGTAAAAGATATATTAGAGTGGTACAAAAACAAACTGATTGCAGAAGGATACGATATAGCTGTAAATACGACCGTAGCAAAAATTTCTGGTCCACAAGGTACTATTGAATACGGTATAGTAATCTTTAAAAAAGATAATGATGCTACTGGAATTTGGGCAATGAGAGATCCTATCCACGAAAGAACCATTTATTTCGTAGGTAAAGGTTCTGCTGATAAACTACTAGGTTCAACACCTCAGACTTCCTCTGAAAATACAGAAATGGAAAGTTCAACACCTTCAACCTCTGATTATAGCGAAGTAGAAAAACCACAGTTACCATCCTCCGATAAAACCTCAGGAGAGGAACCAGTAAAAAGATACCCTGACTCAGTTATGTTAAAACATGCTGTAGTTACCAAAGATAATAAAAAATACATCTATATCGAGTATGGGACTGACAAAGATCCAGAGGATGTGTTTAATTGGTATAAAGAAAATATTAAAGGAGAAGGTTGGAATATTCTATATACAGCAAGTGATGGCAATACTTACTATATTACCTGTGGAAAAAACAACAACAATGATATAGTTGCTATTACAATAAATAAAGGAGAGTATACTACAATTAATGTAGAATATATGGCAACTCAAATTAATAATCAGTAAATTTTTATTTAAACCTTATATTTTATTAGATTATTTTTAAACAAGTATAGAGTTCTAAATTTTTCCTAATCAGGATAATTTATTATAGAAATAATTATTATAATAAAATTTAATATAAAAGTACTTTTTTAGATTAAGAAATATAGTATAAAATTCTGTAGGGAGAGCCACGTCCTACCTTCTGTTGAATATAGAGAAAAATCGTCTTGCTGTACATCCAAAAGTACCTATATTCAAGTAATTTTTATCTTTTTAGTGGAAACTAGAATTTACAATTTTTAATGATATAAAAGAAGTAAATAAACCCCCCTAGCAAGAAATTACTATTAGGTTTATTATATATTATGTATACAGTGTTTTTTATTATTTTTAGATTAAATTTTTATTTTTTATTATGGTTATTTTATTATTTAATTAACTACTTGATAGGAGTCAGAGTAATTAACTTATTTTAATAAGAATTTTTTTGTATTTTTTAACAATTTTGTATATTTATAAGGGAAAATTTTTTGATTAAAATTTAAATAATAACAAAAAATGATGGATCAAATAAAAACCTAAAGATATTTTAGTACTTAGAGAGAAAATAAATCTAAAAAACATTTATTATTTTTGTTATTTTTTTATTTATTCTTATTTTTATTATTATAATATTTATTAATCTTTATTAAGAATCAATTATTCTCCAGTGCCTAGAGGTATCTAGAAATAAGTTTTTAAAGTCTTACCTATTTTTATAAACCCTATTTTTATCAGGATTTAATGGAAACTCAGATCTTTTATAAATGTTGTTGCAGATATCATAAAAAATAAACAACATATAAATAAAAACAAAATGACTACTACTAACAATCGAAATGTTATCGAATTCCGCAAATACATCCCTAAAAGAGTAATTAGTATCAATACAGGTAATATTATGCTAGAGAGAATTTTAAGTATACTCAGAGAAAACGGTATCAAAGAACTTAGACCCCCTCAGAAGAAGGTTTTAGAAAGAGGGCTATTAGATAAAAAGAAAAACTTTCTAATCTCCATACCTACAGCCAGTGGAAAAACACTAATAGGTGAAATAGCCCTCTTAAACCATATATTAGAAGATAGGAATAAAAAGGGCCTATTTATTGTTCCCTTGAAGGCTCTGGCTTCTGAGAAGTACGAAGAATTTAAGAAGAAATATAAAAGATACGGTATAAAGGTGGCGCTCTCCATTGGAGATTATGATGAGGAGGAGGATCTGAGTGATTACAACATAATAATCACCACTGCAGAGAAGTTAGATTCTCTTATAAGACATAGAGTAAAGTGGATAGATGATGTATCTGTTGTGGTTATAGACGAGATCCATCTTATAGGAGACGAGGAGAGAGGAGGTACCTTAGAGGTACTTATTACTAAGTTGAAGAGTAAATATAACGTCCAAATAATTGGACTCTCTGCCACTATAGGAAATCCGGAGGAGTTAGCGAGATGGTTGGAGGCGGAGTTAGTTATAGATACTTGGAGACCTGTTAAGTTGAAGAAAGGAATTGGTTATAGAGATAAGATTTTATTTATCGGAGAGGATGGAGAGGTTTTAGAAGAGTATCAACTGAAAACCTATAACAAAAGTAGAAGTAAGTTGTTCAACCTTGTTGTAGATTGTGTGTTAGATGGAGGTTCTGTCTTAATATTCTGCAACTCTAAGAAGAACGCTGTCGCTGAGTCAAAAAAATTGGATTTAAGGGATTATCTCTCTCAGAAGGAGTTGGAGGAACTTAAGAGTATAAAAGAGGAGATCCTAAGTGTATTTGATAGACCAACGGAAACCTGTAAAACTCTTGCAGAATGTATAGAAAGAGGTATTGCATTTCACCATGCTGGTTTAACGTATGAACAGAGGAAAATTATTGAGGACGCCTTTAGAAGAAGAATTATAAAGGTTATCTGCTGTACTCCCACATTAAGTATGGGAGTCAACGTTCCTTGTAGAAGGGCCATAGTGAAGGATCTTAAGAGATACTGGGAGGGAAGAATGGTACCTATTCCAAAGATGGAGATACTACAGTGTATAGGTAGGGCTGGGCGTCCAAACTTAGATCCCTACGGTGAAGGCATAATATACGTTGATGGGAGGATGGATATAGAAGATGTGAAAGGCTATCTTACAGGACCTGTAGAGTATATCTATTCTAAGTTATCCTATCCTAAGATTTTAAGATCCCATATACTTGGTTTGATAGCCTTAGGAGATATAAAGGATAAGGAAAGTTTAGAGAACTTTATAAAGAATACCTTTTACGCCCACCAGTATGGAAATATCTCAAAGATCCTAAAGGATATCGAGGAGATTATAAGGTTTTTGGAATTTAACAGGTTTATCTCAGTGGCATATGGAGGCGGCGGATATAGAGTGAAGATGTTAACTCTCGATGAAAATGGCATATCTATAACAGGAGGGGAAGGAAAATATAAAATAACTCCACTGGGAAGGAGGATATCCGAACTCTATATAGATCCTTTCAGTGGGAAGATTATAATAGAGGAGTTAAGGAAACTAAATAGAAAATTGAAGATGAATGAGAAAACTGGATACCTAAGAGATTGGGATCCTGTTGATTATTCTACATTCTATATCCTATACCTTATTTCAAAGACTTCGGAGATGTTACCCTTACCGAGGGTAAGAAGTTGTGAAGAGGATATTCTCTTTTACGAGATGATAAGGAGAGATATAGATATAGAGGACGGAAAAGGTTTGAAATATGCTAAAAATGCAATGATCTTTTACGACTGGATAAACGAGGTACCAGAGGATAAGATATTAGAAAAATATGGTATAGAACCTGGAATTTTAAAATATAGAGTTGAACAGGCAAAGTGGCTAATACATGCAACAGGAGAACTCTACAAAATATTAAATATAGAGAATGAAATTATCTCCCAGGCATTAGAGGAGTTGAAGGTGAGGATAGAGTACGGTGCAGGGAGAGAACTTATAGATCTATTGAAAATTAAACACATAGGAAGAGCAAGGGCTAGGATGCTGTACGATGCAGGGATAAAAAGCGCCCAGGATATTATAGATAACTATCAAAAAGTTAGAAGCATCCTTGGGGAGAAGATCGCTAAGAAGATCCTTCATGAGTTAAAGGAAAGTGGTGTTGTGTTTTTTGAATGGTAGGAGTATGTTTAATTAATATTTTTAAGTCTCACTGAAATGTAAAAAATAAAAAATATTATAATTAAAAAAGAAAAATAAAATATTTTGGTTTTATATGTCTTTAACCACATCTATCTCCCAAATATTCCTGAACATTGTAAGGTAAATTAAGAAGTTCTGTTGTAATATAAGAGATATTCAACAGTAGTAGTTAGAAAAATATGAGGAAAACATTATATCCTTAATTTCAGAATTTAGGGGAGAAATATAATTTTTTATTTTTAAATATAACTTCTCACTATTTTTTACTTTAATTTTTTATTATTTTTTTATTTTAGCCCTAGTTCCCATCAAAGGGATAGTTTAAAAAATAATAAAAATAATTATAAAAATAAAAAATAAAAGAAAATGTTTTAAAAAAACAGAAAAATTTAAAAAGAGGATTGGAGGTGAATGATCCTCTGTAAACCTTCTAGTGTAGTGGATATCAGAGTAAGATCTCCTATCTTACCTAAGTGTTCAGAAGATCCTAAGGATATTTAAGAGTTTTTATATAGATTTTATACTGATTATTTTAATCATGATTTTTATTATAATAATTATCATTTTTCACTGTTCTTTTAATCACTACTTGGTGGGAACTAAGGTTTTTTTATTTTATTAAGATTTTGAATGGAATCCAGAGCATAATATTAAAAATTAAAAAATCCCATACCTACTACTCATTTTTATCGTTTTTTAATGAAACGAGAGTAATGATAACCATGAACATTGAAATAATGCCCATAAAAACAAGATACCTTAAAAGGGGAGAGGATTACTTAGAGGTAATTATTACATCTTTAAAGAGAGAAATTAAAAACGGTTTGAAATTGGAGGACGGAGATTTTGTCGTAATTAGTGAGAAATTTGTTGCTATGGGAGAGGATAACCTAATAGATGAAAAAGATGTTAAGGTAGGACCTTTAGCATATCTCTGTTATCTCTGGTCTAAGTATATATGGGGATATATTCTAGGTCCTCTCTTGAAAACAAGGCCAGATAGGATAAAAAATCTTAGGAGGATGCCTAAGGAGGAGACATTAAAACATAAACAGGCTGTTATAGATAAGGTGGGGCTTATATATGCGTTAAAACCTGCCTCAGAGGGAGGAGTAGATCTAACTAACGTACCTGGTACCTATGCTGTTTTACTCCCTAAAGACCCACAGAAATCGGCGGAAAGAATATACTCAGTTATAAAGAAGGAGTTGAATGTGGATGTTGTAGTTATGATAGCAGATACTGACGCTACCTATAGGTTTCTTAGATGGTATATAACTGCTCTACCCTATGCTATAGATGGGATAGTATCTGGGATAGGTGTTTTAGGATATGTTTTAGGGAAGTTAGCAGGTTTATTAAAGATAGGAGGGTTATGTGGAGCTACACCTCTTGCCATAACTGGAAATGAAGTATATAAAAAATACTCCTTAGAGGAAATCCTCCATATTGCAGATGTTGCAGATAGGTGTCGATCAGATCCTACAAAGTCTATACACCAGTACATGGAGAAGTATAACACCTTTGAAATTAGTGAAGAAATATTGGAGAAGGTGGAGCACACTCCTATCGTTGTAGTGAAAGGATGGAAAAGTTGAGAAGTGCCTGGGAATTTTTAAGTGTTAAAATAAGAGGAGAGAACTATATAGGTAAGAAAGGACCATTCTCTTCTTCTAGAGGAATATTGAGAAGAAATAACTTATTATTTTTATTAGGGTTTTTAATAAGAATTAAGAGTTTACTACTTCCTTATTTACCATCTCAACAATCTTCCTCTTTAAAGTATCCAAGTTGATATCCTTTTCAGTAGATATCATAACAACGTCTTTGATTCCTTTCTCCTTTAAAAACTTCTCCACCTTTTCTAAGTTCTCCCTGTATTCACTTTCATCTATATCTATCTTATTAATGGCGACTATTATAGGCACATTAAAGGTCTCTATAATTTCATTTAATAGATTCAGTTGTTCATCTATGGAATAACCACAGTACTCAGTAGGGTCTATCACATATATTATCCCATCAGCAAGATAGTTAAGGGCCACAACTGCATGGAGTTCTATATCGTTCCTCTCGTAGATAGGTCTATCCAATATCCCAGGTGTATCTATAAATTGAATACCATGGTGAGAATATCCAACGTTGAGGCCCTTAGTTGTAAAGGGATAGGAATTAACCTCAGGTTCTGCATCTGTCAACTTCCTTAGAAGTGAGGATTTTCCAACGTTGGGATAACCTGCTATCACCACAGTTGGCACATCTTTAACAGTAGGAATATTTTTCAGTTTTTCCCTGGCCACTGCAATACAGGCTAAATTTGGATATATCTGTTTCAGTACAGAGGAAACCCTACCAAAGAACTCTCTCCTTATTTTTGAAGTTTCCTGTGGAGTCTTCGCCCTTCTTATCTTTCTACTGTAAGTATTTCCAAGTTTTCTAACCAACTCAGAGGCCCAATTTACAGCACCAAGGGACTTCTTAAAATCATCACTGTCTATAAGGATCTCTAGTATCTCCCTATAGAAGGGATTTAAATTATCTATGGAGGGTGTTCTCTTTACGATATTTGACAGATAATCTGCTATAACAGAAGTAGCAGTTCTTACCTTTTGCTCCTCTATAACCCTTGATTTATAGAGATTAAGACCTATTGTAGATTTTCTAAGATTATCTGCAGCCTTTTCTGCCCTATTATATGCTTTATTCATAAGTTCCTCTGGAAAGAGTATAGTGGGGATCTTTTTAAATGGATTATCTTCTTTTCTCTTTTTCATGTTTTCACCAAGGTGTTTGATAAAGGTGAGATTTTATTGTAAATAGAACCTATTTCTGGATTATAAAGGAATGATTCATGCTAAAGGAAATGGTTAAAAGGATTTTACTATTCCCTTTCTCCAGTATTTAGAAACATTTTAAAAATTATCGCTAAATTTATTCTTTTTTCTTATTATTATAATTATTATAATTAAGATATTTTACTTTTAAAAGATATAATCAAATTATTTTTTATCAGAATTTTTTAAGGAAACTAGAGTCAATTTAAGAAATCAAATTAACAATATCTTATATATTCCCAACAATGATTTAACCTTAAAGTATAAAAATAGAGTGCTGTACTATAAAATGGTAAATACTACGAGGAGATACCATGGACATTAAAAAGATAATAATGCCCTTAATAGGTCTTGTACTCTGGGAACTTTTGGCTATATGGTTGAATAACCCTGTAGTATTGCCTCCTGTGGAAGATGTTATTAAGGTTTTAATAAATCCCCAACTCTCCATCCTTGGAACAGGTACTCTAATTGAAAATACCTTGATAAGTATAAAGAGAGTGCTCGCAGGGTTTGTTGTGGCAGGTATTGTTGGAATACCCTTGGGAATATTTATGGGTTATTTCCCAACAGTTATGGATCTCTTTGATACTGTTATAGAACTCCTGAGGCCAATACCGCCCCTTGCATGGGTACCGCTGGCTCTGGCATGGTTCGGTATAGGGGAGACCTCGATGCTGTTTATAATATTTATAGGGGCCTTTTTCCCTATACTCATTAACACCATTGCAGGGGTAAAAGGTGTACCTAAGATACTTGTAGAGACTGCTCAAACCCTTGGAGCCAAGGAGAAGGATATCCTCTTAAAGGTGATTATACCTGCATCCTCTCCAAGTATACTAACTGGGTTAAGGATAGGGGCAGGTATTGCCTGGATGTGTGTTGTAGCAGCGGAGATGCTCCCAGGAAGTAGTGCAGGTTTAGGATATCTCATTATGTACGCCTACTCCTTAAGTAGAATGGACGTAGTTATTGCATCTATGATTGTAATAGGTATAATAGGACTTACTCTAGATAGAGGGCTGAGATATATAGAAGATAGGTACTTTAGATGGAGATACCTAATAAAATAAGGTGTTTTCAATGGAGAATATACTGGAAATAAGGAATGTGAGTAAAAAGTTCGTAAGTAAAAATAAGGAGATCCTGGCAGTGGATAACATTACATTCCACGTCAGATACAATGAATTTCTATCAATAGTTGGCCCCAGTGGATGTGGTAAATCTACACTGTTGAGGATGATCGCAGGACTTGAGAAACCTACCTCTGGAGAGATTCTTATGGAGGGTAAAAAGATAGAGGGACCTGGGGCGGAGAGAGGGTTGGTATTCCAACAGTACACCTTGCTGCCCTGGAGAAATGTACTGGATAACGTTGCCTTTGGACTGGAAATTAGAGGATTACCTAAGAAAGAGAGATATGAAATTGCCATGAGATTCATCAAGATGATAGGGTTAGAGGGGTTTGAAGAAGCATATCCCTACGAACTCAGTGGAGGTATGCAGCAGAGGGTTGCCATTGCAAGGACCTTGGCAAACGACCCTAAGATTGTACTCATGGATGAACCTTTTGGGGCCTTAGATACTCAGACTAGAACTATACTCCAGCATGAACTTCTAAAGATATGGGAGAAGGAGAAAAAGACAGTTCTATTCGTTACCCACAGTGTAGATGAGGCAGTATACCTCTCCGACAGGGTTATAGTGATGACTGCAAGACCTGGAAGGATAAAGGATATTATTTCTATAGACCTACCAAGACCTAGAAAAAGAGATACCTTGGAGTTTATAGAGTATAGAAAAAGAATAGTAAATATATTAAAGGATGAGGTACTTAAGTCATATAATATGTATAATTATTCAAAAGATGTATAAAAATGTGGTAAAATGTTAAGAGGTAAAGATGCCACATTGGCGGCAATCATAGAAACAATAATAAAGGAAGAACCTGAAACCCAGGATGAAATAGCAAAGAAGTTGAATATAAGTAGAAGATACGTTGCAAAGTTGCTGAAACCTCTAATAGATGAAAAAATAGTTCTACATCCCTACGTTGTAGATATAGAGAAGTTGTCCAAGTTAGAGATATACAACAATATAGAAAAACCTATATCCCATATTATAGACCTACTGGATAAGATGGGTAATAACGTACTACAGAACTTAGATAAGGTTCACAACGCAGTGAAAACAGGAAATACAGAGGATGCAAAGAGTATTATATTCCAAGATTACACTCTTAACAAGTTGGAGGAAGAGGTTAATATTACCCTTAAGATGGACAACCTTAAATATCTACCCTCTAAACAGACTGCACTTCTATCTAAGATAGCCTCCAATATTGAGAGATGCGGTGATTACCTGTCAAATATCGCAGAGGAGGTTATAGGAGGACTCCATATAAAAGAGTATCTCCATAAGGATATAGATGAGATATTTAGTATAATCAGGAGAATGTTCATCATAGCCATGGATATGGTGAAAGATAAAAAATCCTCCTATGAGATATACGACTTAGAGAAGGAACTACATAGAAAGTTGGAAAAGATTATGAAGGTTCTATCTGAGAGGGAGAAATGTAAGACTAAAAATATAAATTACTATATTCAATTTGGAATGTTTCTGAAGGATATCGAGAGGTTTGGAGATAGATGTATAAAGATATTTGAAACAGGTAGGGAGTTCCATTATGGGGACGTAGAGAGAAGTTAAGAGATAGGTAATACCTGGTGATATTACTATGGTTAACGTTGAGAGAATAAGTTTATCCTTCCCTAAATTTCTCCTAAAAGAGATTGATGAAGTAGTAAAAAATAAGGGATACTCCAGTAGAAGTGAACTTATAAGGGATGCTGTTAGAAAGTACATCTTAGAGAGTAATCAACTAGATAAAAGGAACCCTATTAGTGCTATTATTATAGTAGTGTATAACCCAACAAAAAACTCTATGGAGGAGATGAGTAAGGCATACTTTGAACACAACAGTATAGTGAAGTCTATAAACCAATCCTACATTACAACATCCTGTGGTAGTAATAAGAAGGTTGAAATATTTATTGTAGAGGGAAATTCAGAGGAGGTTTCTAAATTTTACAGTAAAGTATCTAACTTGGATGGAAAGATTTACGACAAGATAATAGTGTTTTAAGGAAGTAATTTTAAAACTAATTGTAAAATTAATAATTATAATAACTTTTATACCCATCAAAGTAATAATTTAAATAATAAAAATTATAATTAAAATAAAAGACTGCAATAAAATTAATAATAGCAACTTGTTAGGAAGGATCTACTCCACTTCTATAGTGTCTTAGAGTATCCCAGGAGAGATTATCTATCTCTTATTTTGATTTTAATACATTCTTCTTATACTTTTAGTTTTTATAATTATTTTCCTTATTCTTTAAATTATCCTTTTGATGGGAATTAGAGTATAAAAATTATTATAATAATAAAAAATATTTTAAATAAAAGTAGATAATAAAATTAATAAAAAAGAGAAGAAAAAACTTTTAAGAATAAGGCTTAACAGAAATCCTGTTCAGTTTTTCCAGTACTTGCTACAGTCTAGGAAAATAAAGGAGTTTATTTTATTTTTTTGCCTATATTTATTCTTTATTTAAGGTACCAACATTTTAGGATTTTTTTTTCGTTTTTTAATTTAATTTTTTATTTTTATAATCATTATTTTTTACTATAAATTCTCAGAGACTCTACATCTACAGTATTACTATTTTTATAATTAGTATTACTATTTATACAATATAGTCTCATAAAAGAGATAATTTTTATACATATAATTTAATAAGGGTTGTCAAAAATTTTTTTATACCATAATACCACTAATAACATTATTGAAAAAAGTAAAAAGGGCGTATAAAATGAGATACGAGAAAAGACCAACAAAGATGTTCTGCTACCAGTGTCAGGAGACTGCAAGGAATACAGGTTGTACAGTTGTAGGTGTATGTGGTAAGAAGGATAACGTGGCCAATCTTCAAGATCTTTTAGTATATACTATAAAAGGGTTAGCCTATGTGTGTGAAAAGGTAGGTAGATCCACTGAGGAGATCGATAGATATATAGTAGATGGGTTATTTGCCACAATCACAAACGTGAATTTTGACGACAGGGACATAATAGAGAGGATAAAGAGAGGTATTGAACTTAGGGAGAATTTAAAGAAAGAACTTCCTAACGGTGTAGAGTTGCCTGACTGTGCTACATGGATACCAGAGAATGAGGAGGATATCGTTGAAAAGGCCAATTCAAAAGAGGTATCTATCCTAGCTACAGAGGATGAGGATATAAGATCCCTAAGGGAGTTGATCACCTACGGAGTTAAGGGAATAGGAGCCTATCTACATCATGGTATGGTACTGGGGTACAACGATGAAAATATCCACAAGTTTATAAAGAGGGCACTTGTATCCACTTTGGACGACAGTCTATCGATGGATGATCTCTTGGCCCTTGTACTTGAAACTGGTAAGTATGCAGTAGACACCATGGCTCTACTTGATAAGGCACATACAGAGTCCTACGGACACCCTGAAATAACAGAGGTAAATATTGGAGTTAGAAACAACCCAGGTATATTGATAAGTGGTCATGACTTAAAAACCTTGGAGCAACTCTTAGAACAGACTAAGGGCACCGGTGTAGATGTATATACCCACAGTGAGATGCTACCTGCCCACTACTACCCTGCATTTAAGAAGTACGATCACTTTGTAGGTAACTATGGAGGTTCATGGTACAGACAGAGGGAGGAATTTGAGGCATTCAATGGACCGATTATAATGACAACAAACTGTCTAGTACCTCCAAAGGACAGTTATAAGGATAGGTTATATACCACAGGATGTGCCTCCTATCCAGGTGTAAAGAGGATCCCTGAGGACGAGAACGGTAATAAGGACTTCTCGGAGGTAATAGAGCAGGCTAAAAAGTGTGCTCCTCCAAAGGAACTTGAGAGGGGGAAGATAGTAGGAGGATTTGCCCACAACCAGGTGTTGTCATTGGCTGACAAGATCGTCGAGGCTGTAAAATCTGGAACTATAAGGAAGTTCGTTGTAATGGCAGGGTGTGATGGAAGACACAGTAGTAGGGAGTACTACACTGAGTTTGCAAAGGCTCTACCAAAGGACACTGTAATACTTACAGCAGGATGTGCAAAGTATAGATACATAAAGTTGGACTTAGGGGATATAAACGGTATTCCAAGGGTGTTGGATGCTGGACAGTGTAACGACTCCTACTCCCTGGCAGTGGTAGCCCTCAAGTTGAAGGAGGTATTTAATTTAGAGGATATAAATCAACTACCGATTGCGTACAACGTAGCATGGTATGAGCAGAAGGCAGTGGCAGTACTCTTAGCACTACTCTACTTAGGAGTTAAGAATATCCTCCTAGGACCTACACTACCGGCCTTCTTATCTCCAAATGTGGCAAAGGTACTTGTAGATAAATTTGGAATTGGGACAATCTCAACTGTAGAGGAGGATATTAAAAAGTTGATATACGATGAGAAATAATTATTATTAAATTTTTTATTATTATTTTTATTATTTTAATAATGAAAGGGATAATATGATAGAGAAGGTCTATAAATTTACTAGGGAATCTGATACAAAGGTTGTAGAGAAGATAGTAAACACCGAAGACGTTCAGATCATCCATATGATATTCCCTAAGGGAGAGGGTACTCCTAAACACTACACCAACTCTAACGTCCATCTTATAGTTGTAAGGGGGGAGATGACTCTAACGTTGGAGGATGGAGAACCAAAGGTTTATCCCGCTGGAACAATAATATACATACCCTTCAATACAAAGATGATCGCCCAAAATTTAACTTCAGATATTTTGGAATTCTTCGTAATCAAGGCGCCTCATCCCTCAAAGATCGGAGGACCAGAAGAACCCATCAAAGTAGACGATTAAATAGTTAAATTTATATATCTATTATTAAAACTCCTAATCAAAAACAAAAAATGGTGAATAGATGCCCAGTGTAACGATAGATTACCAGACATGTAAAGGCGCCAAAGAGTGTGGAGAGTGTTATCATAACTGTCCAATGGAGGTTTTCGCCGTTGAGGGAGATAAGGTAGTTGTAGCCAATGAGGAGGAATGTACAGGTTGTGGTGTCTGTGAGGATGTCTGTCCAACAGGTGCTGTTAAGGTAAAATTTGAGTAAAATCTTTAATTTTTTATTTTTGTTTATTTATATATTTATATAAATAATTGGTGAAATTATGGATAATCTAAAGGAGATTATGTTAAAGATAATATGCAACAAGATAAAGATGACAGTTCTTGCAAAGTTCCTCTCTATAGAGGAGTACCGTAGTAATATATTGGAGGATTTTTCTGAGGTTCAGAGGGAAGGGGTTGAAACACTATATGAAAAGTACCTTATCTACTACGGGAAACCTGATATAAAATTTGAGGTAGATTCTAAGGAGAATATAATGGATATCTTAGGGGAAACTATTGAACTGGAGAAAACCTTTGCAAAAAGAATAGGGGCAAACTTTGGAATCAGACAGAGTGTTATTCATAACTTAGCAGAGGATGAAAAATACTATTACCATTTGAAAAAGTTGCTGTCGAAAGATCTTCAAGAGTAAATTTTTAATTTTTGGGTAATCTTTTAGAGTAATCTTTTTCTGGAAGTTCTTTTCTTGTTATGATGAAGAATATTAAGTTTTTAATAAGGTTTTTAACAATGTCTGTTCTGTTGTAAGAATTTCGGCCATTATTTTAAAATTTATATACCTACGCCTCTCTCTTTTTTATAAATCATTAATAAATCCTAGGTTTCATTAATAACCTTATAATTTGCTTTAATAAAATTAATAATACCCTAGTTCCCGTCAAAAGGATAGTTTAAAAAATAATAAAAATAATTATAAAAATAATAAAATAAAGAATAATATTTAAAAAACAGAAAACTCTTATCATCCTAGATACAGAAAATTTTAAAATAAATATTGAAGGAGAACGATCCTCTGTATATCTTTTAATACATGAATTCAGAGTAAGATCTCCTATCCTACCTAAGTGATCAGAAAGATCCTAGAATGTTTAATAGTTTTTATATGATTTTATACTGATTATTTTCATTATGATTTTTATTAATAATGATTATTATTATTTTCATTATTCTTTTAATCGCTACTTGGTGGGAACTAAGGTTTAATAATATAATTAAAATAATATAAAAACATCTAAATAAATAAAATTTAAAAAACTGATGTAATACCACAAAACAGATAAATATCGTTTCAACGTTGCCGGATCACTACCTCTATCGACGATAAAATTTTACCAACCCTTAACATCTCTGTCGTAGCCTATAATAACACTTAATATCTAATTTCCAGTATAACTGGGGGACCCATCACCTTTCTAACATTCCATAGGTTTAAAGCCTAAAATCTCTGTAATTTCTACACTCTTTAACGATTTTATTTTTTCTATTTTATTTATTATAAAAATGATAAAGAGCAAAGAAGGGACTGGGCTTTACAGATAAATTTAGATTTTATATGGAACATACTTTAAATATTAAATTTATTATAAAGTTTAGTTTAACTTTAATAAAGTTATTTATATAGAAAAATAAAAATTGGGATCTTTATGGTAAGAATAGCCTTTGTATCTACTGTGGATAGTGACGACTTAGTTTTTGAAGAAGCGTATGAGAAAGTTAAGGATTATCTAGAATTTAAAATATTAAAAAATGATTACAGCGAAAAGGAGTTTAAGGAGTTTCTAGAGTTTGTTAAAAAATCTAATATAGTATTTACAAAACTTATGGGAGGAAAAGACGCCTTTAAGGGTTTCGATGAATTGAGGAAAGTTACTGAGGAGTATAACATTCCATTTTTACCTCTACCTACAGTAAATGAAGTACATCCTGATCTCTTAGAGGCTACCACTGTAGATGATGAGGTTAGGGAAAAGGTAATGAAGTATCTAAGTTACGAGGGAGTTGAAAACTATAAGAACTTACTTCTATATTTAGCAAGTACCTTTGGAGACAGTTCTATAGAATACGAGGAGCCAAAACCTACACCTTGGCAGGGAATTTATTATAAGGGGAGATACTTCGAGGATTTAGAGGAGTATCTATCGTTCTTAGGTGTATCCAAGGAGGAGTTAAAGAAAAAGCCCACTGTTGGAATACTCTTCTATAGAAACTGGTTTATTGCAAACAACATCGACTACGTAGATTACCTAATAGATACCATCGAGAGGAAGGGAGGTATTCCTATTGGGATATTCTCCTCCCATCTAAAAAATGATTTGGGGGCACTTGGTACCTTGGAGACATTTAGGAGGTACTTCTACATAGATGGAAAACCTGTGATAGATGTTCTAATAAATACAACGATGTTTACACTATCCATGGGTATAAGGGATGACTACTTAGAGGAACCTCAATTTCTGAAGGAACTTAACACACCGATATTACAGGGTATAATATCTACTGGATACATCGAGGAGTGGGAGAGATCTGAGAGGGGCCTTAATCCCATAGATCTCGTTATCGGTATGGCGATGCCTGAGTTTGACGGGGCGATAATACACTTCCCTATAGGGGGGAAGAAGAAGGTTAAGGAGGGTAGAGTTGGGGTTCCTATTGTAAAGTACAAACCTATTAGGGATAGATGTGAGAAGATAGTAGATTTAGCATTGAAATACGTAGATCTGAAGTTAAAGGATAACAGGGATAAGAAGATTGCAATAGTATTCCACAACTATCCACCGAGAAACGATAAGATCGCATCTGCCTTTGGGTTGGACAGTCCAGAGAGTGTAGTTAATATACTGAAGGAGTTGAGGAGAAGGGGTTTCCTTGTGGAGAGGTTGTATAGTAGTGGGAACGAACTTATTGAGGAGATTCTGGATCATGTAACTAACGATATAAGGTTTCTAACTGAGGAGAAGATAAAGAGAACTGTGGATAAGATAGATAAAAAAACCTATGAGAGGTGGTTCAACAGTCTATCTGAGAGGGTTAAGAAGGAGTTAATAGAGCATTGGGGCTCTATACCTGGAGATGTTATGAACTTCAGGGGAGAGTTGATAATCCCAGGTATAATAAATGGAAATATATTCATATCCCTTCAACCACCAAGGGGCTTTGGAGAGGATCCATCGAAGATATACCACTGTCCAGATCTACCTCCATCCCACTACTATATCGCATTCTACAAGTGGATCAGGGATGTCTTTAAGGCAGATGCTGTTATCCACGTGGGGAAGCATGGTAGTTTAGAGTGGCTACCTGGGAAGTGTGTTGGACTCTCAAAGGACTGTTATCCAGATATAAATATGGAACTTCCAAATATCTACCCCTATATTGTAAATAACCCTGGTGAAGGTACCCAGGCAAAGAGGAGATCCTACGCTACAATAGTATCCCATCTAATACCTCCTATGACTATTTCGGATCTCTATGGAGAACTCTCTGAACTGGAAGGGTACATAGGGGAGTACTACGAGGCTGAGGGTAGGGAGAAAAAGGAGTTTTTAAGGAAGAAGATACTGGAGAAGATTAAGGAGTTAAAACTAGATGAGGATCTCATAGATGGGAGGATTATAGAGAGGGTAGATATTGAATTTGAGGATCTACTGGATAAGATCCATGACTATATAGAGGAGATAAAGTACAGGCAGATAAACGATGGACTCCATATTATGGGGGCGCCCTTGGAGGGGGAGAGGTTAATAAACATGATATTTATGATAATAAGGTATCAGTTTGACTACTTGAAGAGGATTTCAGAGGTGCTAAATTACAACTGGGAGGAGTTGAATGAACATCCAGGTAGGTATCAGAAGTTGATAGATGAGGTGTATAAATACGGTATATCCCTCCTTCAGGAGTACAGTAGATACAACTTCCAGGAGGAATATATAGATAGATTGAAAACCCTTCCTGTAAATGAGGACTTAAGGGACGTTTTAAAGGTTGTATCTAAGATATACAGAAACTTGATGAGGGTGGAGGAGGAGATAAAACATACAGTAGATGCCCTTGAGGGGTGTTATGTGCCTCCAAGGGTGGCTGGGGCTCCCACTAAGGATATAAATTGTCTTCCAACTGGGAGGAACTTCTACTCCTGTAATCCTCAGGAGATACCTACAAAGTCGGCATACGAGATGGGGAAGAGACTTGCAGAAGATCTTATAAAGAAGTACTTAGAGGAGGAGGGCAAATATCCAGAGTACTTGGGGATAGTAATATGGGGATCTCCCACCATGAGGACGAGGGGGGATGATATTGGGGAGGTACTGTATCTCTTAGGGGTTAAACCTGTATGGAACAAGATGGGGAGGGTTGTAGGTATCGAGGTAATTCCATTGGAGGAGTTGAAGAGGCCTAGGATAGACGTTACACTGAGGGTAAGTGGGTTATTCAGGGACACCTTCCCACAGGTTATTGAACTTATAGACGAGGCTATAAGGAAGGTTGCAAACCTTCCAGAGCCTGAGGAGATGAACTTTGTTAAAAAGCACTACAGGGAGGAGGTTGAGGAGAAGATAAAAAAGGGTATAGATGAGAAGATAGCAAGGGAAACTAGTCTCTATAGGATATTCAGTGATAAACCAGGTACCTATGGGGCAGGGGTTGCCAATTTAATAGACGAGAAGAACTGGAGATCTATAGAGGATTTGGCCAAGGTTTATGTTGAATGGGGAGGATACGCCTACGGTAAAGGTATTTATGGGGTAGATGCGAGGGAGGAGTTTATAAACCGTCTATCTAAGATAGAACTAACTGTAAAGAATGAGGACTCTCAAGAGTGGGATATCTTCGAGGGGGATGACTTCAACAGTTATCATGGGGGATTGATCGCTGCAGTTACCTACTACTCAGGGAAACAACCTAAGAGTTACGTTGGAGATACCTCTAACAGGGAGAGGATAAAAACGAAACATCTGAAGGAAGAAGGAAAACTTATATTCAGAAGTAAGGTAATGAATCCAAAGTGGATTGAAGGTATGAAGAGACATGGATATAAAGGGGCTGCAGACTTCTCCAAGTATATAGACAACATATTCGCCTGGGACTGTACCTCCAACATCATCGACGACTGGATGTACGAGGAGATCGCTAATAGGTACGTATTTGATAAAGATATGGAGGAGTTCTTCAGGAAGAATAACCCATACGCCTTAATGAACATTACAGAACGACTTTTAGAGGCTATAGAGAGAGGTAAATGGAAGGCAGATGAGGAGATGAAGGAAAAATTAAGGAGGAAATACTTAGAGATCGAGGGGATGGTAGAGGAGAGATTATAGGATATATATTTTTTTCATTTTTTTTAATTAGAAAATACGTATTAATATTTTTTTAGCCAATGTATCGTAAACTATATATATTAGACCATATTATAATCCCTAATTAGAGTTATTAATATTACTGAAAATTATCAACTAGAGAACTAGGTGAAAGTATGATAAAGAAATTAATACTATTCCTACTTCTATTAGTAGTAGTACCTACAGTATCTGCAACAGAAGTATTTCTAGTAAGCGACAATCCAGCGGATTATGGGGGAGTAGTGAGTATTGCAAAACTTCTCAATATAACTGTGGTTAAAACTCCTTGGGGAGAATACAGCGAGGATGTACTGAATAAAATATTATCTTTGAATCCTGAGAGAGTTATTATAGTGGGAGGTCCAAGGGCAGTAGTTGATGAGTACGTGGAGAAATTGAATAGTGCTGGAATCACCGTTGAGAGAATTGGTGGAAAGGACAGATATGAAACTAACGCTAAACTTATATTGAAATTCAAAAATGCTATAAGAAATAGAGTTACTATCTGTATATGCCATGGATATGATGTACCCCTAAATGAGACGATTAACACTACTAGTACAAAACCATCTCTACTTATACTTACAAATGGTGTAAATTTAACTTTAGATCCTGAAAAGTTAAATATCTCAATAGAGGAAGTAAATGTTGTAGAGAGTCCATTATACAACTCTATACACATAGTAAAAAAGTTTGAAAAAAGAGGATTAAAAGTAAGAATAATGAAAAGACTCAAGATTGGAAAAAAGTTGGGGCTCTCTATTGATATAAATGTATCCTCTATGGGCAACACCAATAGAAGTATAAAAATAAATGTAACCACTAAAAATAATAGTATAATGATAAACGTACATAATAAGAACAACCATCCTGGTTTAAGATATCAAAACCATTCAAATGAAAGTTATACCTATAAAAACTGGACTTATACATATCACATAGATAATTATACAAAAAAGGAGGATTTAAACACTGTAGAGAACGTAACAGAGAAAATTTCCCATGTTAGTAAAAATAATGAGAGAAGAGGTAGAAGATAAAAAATAAGATTTCTTTTTATTTTTTAATTATAATTATTATAAAAAATATTTTAGAGATATATAGCAAGATTCACTCTTTTATCAGTTTTTATTTCCTTTTTAAGTTATGAAATTTTTAGTATTGAGGTTTTCGAAAAAATGTCATTTTTAATAATCTAGAATTAAAAAATTTTATAACTAAACTTTTCCAAAAACTCAGTACAGATAATATTACTTAAATGCTGGCTGTAAGGAGCAGTACATCGGTAGGGTTAAGGGCCTATATGGACATCCCTTAGTCTCCTCCTTTATCCTTTTTATTAACTCCTCAACTTTCATCTTTTCTTTATAACTTTTTTTCAAGGTGGATCTCTTCCTAACAGTAACAGTTAAGATATCCTCCTCAACTTCCTTATCCCCCACCACTACCACATAAGGAATCCAGTCCTTTCCAGCCTTTCTTATCTTTTTACCAACACTTTCATCCCTGTCGTCTAAATCTACCCTGATGTTGTTCTCCCTCAACTTCTTAACTACCTCTAAGGCGTAATCCTTATGGGCATCAGATACAGGTATTACCCTAACCTGCACTGGAGATAACCAGAGAGGTAGCATTGGAAGTTTGCCCTCCTCAAGATCCTTATAAGCCTTCTCTAGTAATGCACATATTACCCTCTCGATACTTCCAGTTGGGGAGCAGTGGAGTATTACAGGGTATATCTCCCTATCTCCATCATGTACCTTTATCTCGAACCTTTTAGCACTTTCAATATCTATCTGTACAGTAGGATTCTCAATAGGCCTACCGAGACTGTCAATTACAGCCATATCTACCTTTCCAACCCAGTAGTGCTTCCTCTCAGGTAGTAATTCAATAAGTACATCTCTTTTATACCTCTCTTTATACTTCTTTGCCAGTTTAAAGAACCACTCCCTATTCTCCTGGAAGAAGTCCTCTGTAAATCTGAATATCACCGAGTAAGATAGATCTAGATCCTCTCCAGTTTTCAGACACATCCAGAGTTGATTCTCAAACTCCTCCATAGCCTGTTCCATATCTAAACATACCGTATGCATGTCGGGCATTGTGAATGCCCTAAGTCTCTTTAAACCTACAAGTTCTCCTCTCTGCTCATATCTGAAACTGTATGTTGAGAGTTCATATAACTTTAGAGGTAAATATCTTGGAAGGATATACATATCCCTCTTCATCATGAACTGTCCAAAGCACGCCGCAAATCTAAGCATCAACTCCCTATCTCCCTGAATAAATCTGTACTGTCTCTCTCCAAACTTATCTGCATGCTCCCTTATTGCCCTGTTCTCCAAGTTGTACATAACTGGCGTCTCTACAGGCATCCCTCCATAATCTACAACAATATTATATACGTAATCTGCAAGGAGATCCCTGATAAGTTTCCCCTTTGGATACCATCTGAAGTGCCCATGATCTGAGGAGGGTTCATAGTCGCAGATCTCCTTCTCCCTTATGTACTTTACATGAGGTGGTTCTCCCTTCTCCTCTCCCTTAACCTTTATACCAAGTTCCTTGTATGCCAGAGATTTTAAATCTTCATCCTTTATAACCTCATCTATGTTATCCTCCCTTAACTCTACAAGTCTCTCTCCATCAACATCTAAGAGGTAGATCTTTGATTCACCTTTTTCCTTCTCTTTCTCCTCTTCTTTTATATCACAGGTAATCTTCCTGGACAACTCACTCAATGGATGTCCCTTACAACTGATCTTAAATGCCTTATACCATCCAAAGGGAGCCCTAAGTACGTTATAACCCATCTCTTTTAATCTTCTCTCCATCTCTACAAGTACTCTCTTTGCAACCTCTGGTGATGCTAAATCACTTGATAGATGTGCATAGGGATAAACTACTATGTTATTAACTTTGAGATTTTTAGCAACTTTTATTATCTCATTTAGTGCATTTTTTACAACTGCCTCCTGATCCTTTTCATCTTCTTTTTCAACTGCGGTGAATACTGTCAGACATTCCTCCATTCTTCCCTCTAATCTATCAGTATCCTCGGCAATCTTTGTTTTTTCTGTAGTTTTAAATTCTAAATAGTCAGAGTGTATCAGTAGTAGTTTCACACTATCCCTCTTTCTTTGTAGATGTTAGACAGTTTAACAGTTATAGATGTTTAGCAGTTTTATACTTTTTATAACAAGATTATATTAGTTGTTCCTTAAAATAATAAAAAAGTGATCAATAACAACTTAGATTAGATTATTATTATATATTTGCTTAAAGCGTTTAACAATTTTTAGAGATTTTTCTTTTATAATAACTCCAGTTCCTATCAAGATTATGATTAGAAGAATAATAATAAAATAAACAAAAATAAGTTCTCATTCTCCTAGGCTACACTGGATACTGGAAAAACGTAGAATTTCTTTTTAATTTCTTTTTTAGTTTTTTTTATTCTTTTATTTTTTATAATTTTTATCACAATTATTTTTTATTAAAATCTATCCTTCAAACTCCCCTTTTTTCCACCTATCTATTATCTCCTTAACAATATCGTAGGAACTATGAAAGGGACACTTTACATATTCCTTACATCTTACAACTTCAACATCTAAGTTATGTTTTTTTAACTCCTTCTTTAACTGATCTGCATCAAAAGTTTTCTGATCTGGACCTAAGACTATAACATCTGGTTTAATATTTAAAATAGGTTCCAACTTGTTATTCAAACTACCAAGTATAGCCTTATCTACAGGTTTAAGTGTCTCTACCATAAACCTACGTTGTTCCTCTGGTATAATAGGTTTTCTTCCCTTAATTTTTTTAACAGTTTCATCCCTAGCCACTATAACGATCAGTTTGTCTCCTAAACTCTTAGCATATTTGAGAGTATTGTAATGTCCTGGATGTAAAATATCAAAGGTACCTGCCGTTACTACTATCTTTTCTCTTTTCATAGCACTCACAAATAGGTTATAAAAAAATAAGAAATCCTCCCTAAAAAAGCCTAAGTATTAAAAAATAGTACTTTAAACATCTATACACTCCCCAACCTTAGGCACAATCACTTTAACTCCCATTTCCTCTACTTTCTTCACCATATCTGTAATATCCTGCTCTATCAGTGGGAAGGTGTTGTAATGCATAGGTATAAACACTTTTGGATTCAGAAGTTCTACAGCCTTCACCGCCTCCTCTGGTCCCATTGTATATCTTCCACCTACTGGAAGTAGTACCACCTTTGGACTGTATATCTCTCCTATAAGTTTCATATCCCCAAAGAGTCCAGTGTCCCCTGCATGATAGACTCTGTCGTTGATTATATACCCCCCAGGTACTCCACCAGGAGTATTCTCATCTATATCTGAGGAGTGCTCCGCCTTAACCATTGTCAATTTTGAGTTCTTTATCTTGATAGTCCCTCCTATGTTCATTCCCTCTGCAACTACTCCCTGTTTACCCAAGTATACAGAGATCTCATGGTTAGATACTACAGGTATGTTGTACCTCTTGGAAATCTCCACAGTATTCCCAATGTGATCACTGTGTCCATGGGTTACTGCTATAACTTCAACTCCTTCAACAACTCTGTCGTAGTCTATACTACATAGTGGATTTGGGATGAAGGGATCTACCAGTACTCTATCTATTTTAAAACATGCATGGCCGTACCAACATATCATACTAACACCCCATAGAGTTATAAATGGTGCCCCTGTCGGGATTTGAACCCGAGTCTGCGAATCCGCAGTTCGCAAGCATATCCTGGCTAGCCCACAGGGGCATATTATAATAGATATGGTAGATAGACACCACATTACAATAGAATATGCCAATTGATATATTAATTTTTTCATTGGGAGTATCCTTCAGTACTCGAAGTGTACTACAGGAGGTTATGCCACTGCTTACAAATACTGGTGGAATGGAGTTCTTTCTAAATTAAGATTAACATCTATAGTTGGATGCCATAACCTACATATATTAAAAATTTAAAATAAAAAAATAATAATTAAAAATAAAACAAAGAAATTAAAGGCAAAAAAATAAAATATATCTTCCTATGTTATTCTCTCCTAAAAAATGCCTCTGGACGCTTGGAAAGGAGTGAATTCTCTTCGTTAAATATACTAATCTCTAGTGTTTAGAACTTTCTAAGGGCTGAATGATGGGTTTTTATCTCAATTTATTTTTATTATTTATTATTATTTTATTTTAGATTATTATAGTTGTTCATTTCCCTTACACAGTTTTACAAACTCTTCAACTAATTCCTTTTTTATCCTACCGTTGTTTCTATCTCCCTTAGTACACACCGCTCCCCTAACACCTACTATATCACAACCTATTTCCTTCAACGCAGGTATATCTTCCTTTCTTATAGAACCTGCCAATGCACATTCAAGACCATACGTGTGAACTTCCTCCACAAATTCAGAGAGTAGATCCTTGCTCAAATGATCAAATAATCTCTTTCCATCTTTAATTGCTGTATCCAACATTGCAACGTCACAGCCTGAATCTCTAGCAACTTTAGGTATTATAAGGGGATCCACAGATCCTACTCTGTAGGCATCGGCATACCCTGCAGCCACTACTATTTTATCCTCGTCAATGTCTTTAACAGCCCTTACCACCTTCTCCATTACATCCACAGATTCCCTGTAAGACCTTGTTCCATAGAGTCCAACTTTTATATAGTCTGCCCCACTTACAGCAGCCCCAACTGCTGCAAGGGCCACTGTTCCAGGTTTGTAAGGTACATCCCCCACTGTTGCACTAACTAGGCGATCCTTGGGGGTAATGTCTCTAATCTCCCTTATCACCCATGGGAAGTTTGCTCCTAGAGAACCCTCCAATGGATTTTTAACATCTATAATATCTGCTCCACCTTCAATGGCCTCTTTAGCCTCCTCTTTATCCTTTGGACTGATAAGTACTATCATCTATTCACCTATCCTGAAGTGTTTTAATAAAAATTTAAAAATATGATATTTAAAATTTTTACTATTAAACTTTATGATATTAAAATCAAAAAATAGTTTTTCAATTATCCAAGTTTCACATGATACTTTAAGTTATTATCTCCATCTGGGAACAACTCAGGATGTATCATCTTAGCGTAATCCTCCATGTATCCAATAGGATCCCTTGCCTCCCATACGTAGTAATCTGGTTTTGATACGTAGAATCTTCCCTCTTTAAAGGCCTTAAAGTTTTCAAATCCTGAGGTTGGATATACATTCAATAGATCTTCTTTCTTTGTGATCTTTTTAGTTGTTCGTAGTATAACTATATCGGCATTTCTTGCCCTCTCTATGAAAGTCTCAGGGTCTATTTTTGTAGAACCTGTTCCAGGAATGTCGCTGAATACATATTTACCATGGAATTGATCTATCAACTTTGCATAGAAGTTCTGAGCCTCGGGAACAGAGGGTGTACTTGTATCACTCCATTTCCAGAAGTTGACGACAGTTGGATAGTTGTCTGATTTACTTACTGTTCTCAATAAATTATTTCTTTCATACCAAGCTCTCTGGAAGTATTCATTTGCCTCCTTGTATGCATCCTCACCCCAGAAGGTCGCAACAAATTTTGCCCACTCTATTCTTCCAAGGTATGTAGGTTCTTCGTAGGTGAAACACCTTGCTACAGTTATACCTAACTCCTTTAGTTTCGTCTCCATCTCATCATGGGTGGCCCAATCTCCTAGGAATACTATATCTGGAGATATGTTAAGTACCACTTCGTAGTTCATGCTCTTAGCAGAACCAGTATTTAGTACCTTACCTTCTTTATAAAGTTCCGTAAGTTTAGGAGACTTATGTATAGCATATTTAGGAGCTCCTTTTATGGTATCGTGATACTTATTTAGAATATCCGCCGTGGAGATAACAGGAGAATAAAATACAGTAACTATTCTCTGTACAGGAACTGTTATCTTTGTCGCACCTGGAATATCTGGCCCTGTACTTCCATTCATCACCAATAAAAATTTATTCCCTTTGGAATCTTCTAAATAACAGTATCCATTATCCCAGTTTGGTTCTAAGATGAATTTTTCGGCAAATACTACAGGACTTCTGAATCTGTCGTAGTTTTTAAATAGAAACACCACATCTGCAATGTTTATGGTGTTATCACAGTTTAGATCTCCTTCTTCAAGAGGCACCTCTCTGTTTTTAAATAGATAAACCACATCAGCAATATTTACATCTCCATCTCTGTTTATATCTCCCATCTGGAGTCCAAAGGATATGGGGATTGATGTTAGTGCTATTAGAGACAGGATAATAAAGTGAGATATACTCCTCATTGGTATTCACCTTGTAATACTTTATTTAAAATTAGTAATATACGATACTACCTATTAGTTAAAATATATTTATAATTTACGATAAATGTTAAAAATAATATTACCAATATATTAAAAAATAACTACTTCGCTTAAAATAAAAATAATATCAAAGGAAAGACGTTGTCTTATACTTAATAAAAAAGAATAGAGTCAAAATCAGATAATTGACCAATAGAATTCTATCTCGCTTTTTAGTTCTTAGAGTGTTCTAAGAATATCTCAATTTTAGTCTAAAAAATAGCCTTATTCATAAATAAACATTTTATATGATTTAAAATGTTAAAAACCCCTATTTAAACATTTAAAGGTATTAGTTTATATATTACTATAAAAGTAAGATTATATTATAAAAGAATAGATTTTACACTAAATTAAGAGGTGACTTCTGTGGCTCAGACTATAGATATTACACCAACTACCAGACATGAAGGTCATGCTAAATTAATACTAGAGGTCGATGAAGAAGAATTAGTAAGTAGGGCCTACTATATAAATACTACCCCAGTAAGGGGCTTTGGAACTATGTTGGTAGGAAGACCTGCTGAATTTGCCCCAATTGCAGTTATGAGAATATGCGGTATATGTCAAACTACCCATGGTATAGCCTCCTGTAGTGCAATTGAGGATGCAATCGGTTGTGAGATACCAGATGATGGACTTTTATTAAGAGAACTGGTAGGATTAGGAAATAGAATGCACTCCCATCCACTTCATCACTTACTAACTATCGAGGATTTTGTGAAACCTGAAGAAAAAGATCTAAAAATTGACACTATAAAACTTATCCAGAGGATGAGGAAGGTTGGACAGTTAATAGTGGATATTGTAGGAGGAGAAGGCATCCATCCTCCAAATATCGTAATAGGGGGTATGAGGACAAATATCTCTGAGAGGGCCAAAGCAAAGTTGTACTATGCATTAAAACAGTACGAAAAAGATGCTTATATGATGTATGAAATATATGAGGGATTGATAGAGAGATACTTGGAAGAGGTTGGTATTCCAGATCTAGGATCCCATGACTACCCATATATAGCATCCCATACAACCTACGGAGACAAGTACGCTATAAACTGGGATGGTGTGGTGGAGATACCACCTCAGAGATACTATAAAGATAGTAAAATTGGAGAAAGTACTTCAGTGATGATACCTCTCTACGAAGGTGTTCCTGCAGAGGGAGGTCCAAGGGCTAGGTTAGTTAAATTTGGGAACTTTAGAACTGGAGGAAGTGCGATGGATATAAACATTGCAAGGGCTAAGGAGAACTTAGGGGCAGTGTATAGGGCTATGGAGATACTAGATGAGTTGGATATAAATGGAAAGACTAGAACAACACCTGAATACAGGGACGGTTTTGGTATAGGTGTCCATGAGGCACCAAGGGCTACAAATACCCACTTTGCAGAGGTTGGGAAAGATGGAAAGATTAAGTCTTACAAGATTATAGCAGCATCAACCTGGAACTTCCCGATAGTTGAGAAGGCTATTGAGGGCTATCCTCATCAGTATGCAGAGGTTATAATGCGTGCCTACGACATATGAGCATCATGTGCAACCCATGTAATTGTGAAAGATGAAGAGAGTAAAGAGATAATAGAGATAAGAAGAATTTAAGACTCGAGGGGAACCATCTCTGGACCCGAGAGTCTAATAAAGGTAATAACATGGAGAATTTAAACCCATCCTACTTTAAGGAAATAATGGTTTTAGGCTGTGGAAATATCCTATTTGGAGACGACGGTTTCGGCTATCATGTGATAGAGAAACTTAGAGATCTACTAACGGAGGAGGAGAAAAAAAGAGTAGCCCTTGTAGATGCAGGGATAGGGGCACCTCACCAGGTACTCTCCCTTATAGATGACACCACTAAAACGAAGAAGATAATCGTTGTAGATACTATAGATTACAACCTAAAACCTGGGGAGATAAAGATATTAAAAAAGGAGGATCTACCAGATCCTAAGAGCTCTAGGTTGGATATACATAACTGGCCTTTAGCCAGTATCTTAAAGGAGATATGTGAAAAGTACAATATAGATCTCCTTGTGGTAGGTTGTCAGGGGAAGTATGTACCAAAACCTGATGTGTACATTGGACTTAGTAAAGAGGTTAAGGAGAGTATCGATAAAGCAGTGGAGATAATCCTAAAGGAGATAAGAAAGAACAATAGAGAGGGATAAAATGGAGGATAAAAAGATAACTGTAGCACATGTACAGTTATGTAGTTGCTGTGGATGTTTAATATCTCTAACAGATACTTACGAGAAACTTTTAGACGTTCTAAACAATATAGATCTTGTATACTGTCAGACACTGATGGATGTAAGGAAGATCCCTGAGGCAGATGTTATCTTAGTAGAAGGTGGTGTATGTCTAGATGATCACCATGCCATGGAGATGGCGAAGAAGGTTAGAGAAAAGGGTAAAACAGTGGTAGCCTTAGGTGCATGTGCAGCGGTAGGAGGTATTATAAGATTCACCAAAGGAGGACAGATGCCTAAACCTGTTCAGGGTTCTTTCTCCTCTCTAGCAGAGGTAATAAAGTGTGATCTGGCAATACCTGGATGTCCACCATCTCCAGAGTTAATAGTAGATGTGATCACTGCAGTTATAAAGGGGGATGCCGAGTATCTAAAGCCCTTTGTTAAATATGCAGAGGGTAAAAGTGAAGCCTGTGGATGCGATCTGATAACTAACGTTATAAACAAATCCCTATGTATGGGATGTGGCGTCTGTTCAGCCTCCTGTCCAACAAGGGCCATAGAGATGGTTGATGGGAGACCATTAGTATCCTCCCAACTCTGTATAAAGTGTGGAGTATGTTCCTTCCAATGTCCAAGAATCGAAGGTTAATAGAAAAGGGCATCTAACAATTAATAATTTATAATTTTTACCAGGTGATTTCATGGAACCTCTGGGAAGTTATAAAAGCATAATATCAGCAAGAGCTACAGATAAGAGGATACTTAAGAGATCTCAAGATGGAGGTATAGTCTCTGCAGTGTTCATATACGGATTGGAGAACAACCTCTTAGATGGAGTTATCGTAGCAGATAAGGAGGAGAACTTTAAACCTGTACCAAAGGTTGCCACCACACCTGAGGAGGTATTGGAGGCAGCAGGTACTAAATATACAGTATGTCCAAATCTCAGTGTTTTAAAAAGTGCTGTAAGGGAGTACGCCTGTGAAAAGATCGGGGTAGTTGGTACACCATGTCAGATAATATCCACGAGGAAGGCTCTTAAGTATCCAGTAGGATTTCGACACTTAAAGGACAAGGTTAAACTACTTCTAGGTATATTCTGTATGGAGAACTTCCCATACATGGGTATGAAAACTATAGTAGAGGAACTCTGTGGTGTGAAGTTGGAGGATGTAGTGAAGATGGATATTGGAAAGGGTAAATTCTGGGTTTATACAAGGTGGGGAGAGACAAAATCCATTAAACTGAAGAAAACCCACCCCTATGAACAGACATCCTGTCATGTATGTACAGACTATACTGCAGAGTTGTCAGATATCTCAACAGGTTCAGTAGGTAGTCCAGACGGTTGGAGTACTGTGATTGTAAGAAGTGAGAAGGGAGAGGAAATCATTAATAAAATGATAGAGGAAGGTTATTTAGAAACTAAACCTGTAGATGAGGGTAAGTTTGGATTAGGTATACTTAAGAAACTTGCACTTACTAAAAAGGAGAAAAATATGAAGGAGATCGAGCATAGGAAGGAGTTAGGATTGCCTGTACCACCTCATACATGTCATTAATCTTTATTTTTTGTAATTAAAAATAAGTGAATTCACCTTTGTTCTCTAGAGTCCCTTATATTTTTATTTTTATATATCCATTAATTTTTATTTTTTAATAATTATAATAATTATTATTTAGGATTTTAAATTGAAATATATTTTTTACATAAATTTTTACAATATTGTTCAGATAGGATTATTAATCATCCCTTTTTGTGGTAAGATGAAACTATCTCCAAAAACACTTAAAAAGAGTATATACAACCCTAAAATATACAACACCCTTGAAATACTAGGGATACTCTGTACCTTAGAAATACTTATCTCCTTTATTCTCTCAACGTACAATCCACCTTATCAACATATTCTCATAAAATTAGATTTCATATCTATATCTATTCTCTCCCTTCAATTTCTCTATAAATTAATAGGCACTAGGGATAAACTAAGATTCCTAAGAAATATCTACAATATAATCGACGCCGTAGTTATTGGAGCCTTTATTCTCTACCTTCTACAGATATGGGCCACAAATGCAATTGTTAGTTTAAGGATAATCAATACTGTTAGGGTTCTAGTACTTCTAAGAATTGTAAAGTTTAAACATCTTAGACTCAGTCGTGAGATGATAAACTTTATCACAATCTTAACCTACAGTTTTATAATATCCAGTTTTATATGGCTGGTGGAGAACGAGGCAAATCCAGGTATAAACAACTTTGCAGATGCTTTCTACTTCACAGTGATATCTCTGACTACAGTAGGGTATGGAGACATTACTCCTGTAACTCCCTGGGGGAAGGGGATAATTGTACTCTCTATACTGTATCTAGTATCTGGACTTATAACTAAGATACAATCCCTCCTTTACAGAGAGTTGGAGAAAAAAAGAGGTAGAGAGTAGGCTGATCTCTATGATATTGGGTATTCATGACGGGCACAATAGCAGTGCCTCTCTAATCTCAAATAGGGGCATTGAGTATGCCATAAGTGAGGAGAGATTCACAAGGAGGAAGAATCAGAGAGGTTTTCCCTCTAACACTGTAGATTACATACTGGAAAAGACAGGAGATAGAAATACTGATCTCATCACAGTTGGAGGGATGTTCAGAAGAGGAGGGAGATTAAGATCTATAAAAGAACTTCAGAAAAGGTTAAACATTCCTATACTCTACTTCCACCATCACCTATGTCATGCTGCCCTCTACAAACTTTCAGGTTTTAAGGAGTGTCTAGTTATCACCATAGACGGTGGAGGAGATGCCCTATCTGCAACTGTTTCCATAGGTAGTAGAGAGGGTTTGGAGGTTATAGCCCAAAGTGATATAATAGATTCCCTTGGAGATTTCTACGCATCGATTACAGAGGTTTTAGGTTTTAAGCCTATGGAGGATGAGGGTAAGGTAATGAGCCTCTCCAGTTATCCTGGGGAGGAGTTAGATATAGGTGTTATTATAGACTACGACAGTAGGATAAAATCATTTAAAAATTATCTTGGGGTTGTGGGACAGGAATCTACAAAGGCGCTAAAGAGGATACTTAAGGGTTATAATATAGATCCTGAGAGTATGGACTTTAAAACTAAGGTGAGGGTTGCAAAGTACGCCCAGAGGGTACTTGAGGATATTGTGTTAAAAATGATAAAGGATTTTGCAGAGGAGACAGGTATAGACAAGGTTGTTTTCAGTGGTGGTGTAGCCCAGAATGTTAAGTTGAATAGTAGGATAGGAGAAATTTACGATGTGTTTATACCTCCCTTTATGGGAGACGAGGGCCTTTCCGTAGGTTCCTCTTTACTCATAAAAAAGGATGGGATAGATCTAAAGGATACATACTTAGGTTATAGTATATCAGATGAGAAGGTGGAGGAATTAATAGAAAAGGGACATCTTAGAGACTACAGGATTACCTACTTAGAGGAGAGGGAGATACCTGAGACTGTGGGAAATCTCCTATTGGAGGGTAAGATCCTCTGTATATGTAGGGGTAGAATGGAGTTTGGTCCAAGAGCCCTAGGTAATAGGAGTATTGTGGCACTACCAACTAAGGAGAATAGGGAAAAACTTAGTAGATTGCTTAAAAGAGATAGTTTTATGCCCTTTGCACCTACCATACTTTATGAATATGTGGAGGACTACCTTATAGATCCTAAATATAGCCCATTTATGACTATGGTATTTGAGGTTAAGGAAGATGTTAGGGAAAGAATAGAGGGTGTAGTACATGTAGATAATACAACGAGGCCCCAAACTTTAAAGAGAGATTTCAACAGGGTATATTATGACACTATAAAATATATCCACGAGTCTATAGATCTCCCAGTAGTTTTAAATACAAGTTTTAACATCCATGGAGAACCTATAGTATGTACAGAGTTAGACGGAATAAGGACTTTTAGAACTGTAGGAGATGCACTGTTATTAGGAAATTGGCTAATCGAGAAAAAAAGTATTTAAAATTAATCCTAGTTTCCATTAAAGTGGTAATTAAAAAAATTTTTATTTTTTAATTAAAATAATAATTATTATAAATAAAATAAGAGAAGAGGTAAATGATTATAAAAAAGGTTTAACAGAAAACCTGTCATACTTTATAGTTTTAATTTTTTATAATTACTACTTTAAGGAAACTAAGTTTTAATAACTCTTTCTTCCTTCATTATATATTAATAATAATAACTTAAAAAACATCATTTACTACACCACTGGTGATCCTATGTATAGATACTTTGGAACTATGGCAGATATGGGAATTATCGCTGAGGGAGAAACTCTTGAGGAGGCATTTAGAGAGGCTGCAAGGGCTCTTACTAACTTGATGGTGGATATAGACACTGTTGAAAAAAAGATTGAGAGAAAAATCACTGTTAAATCGGAAGATCTTTACAGTCTTCTCTATGATTTCCTAACGGAACTTTTGATAATAAGAGACAGTGAAGGTATCGTATTTTCTGATTTCCAAATAAAGATATACAAGGAGGATGATGGATACAGATTGGAATGTATTGCCTACGGAGAAGAGTTGGATAGAGAGAAACACACTCCTAAGGAGGATGTAAAGGCCATTACCTACCACAAAATGGAGATAGAGGAAAAGGATGGAAAATACACTATAAAGTATATAGTAGATATCTAATAAGGTGATCCTTTGATAAGTGAGGTATTCTCCTCTATAATGGGAGAGGGTAAGTACATAGGAAGGAGGTATATATTTGTTAGATTTAGAGGCTGTCCACTTCAATGTATATACTGTGATGAGAGTATCAAGGATAATATTCCCTCCAGGGTTGAGAGGAGTCCAGGGAGTGGTGCATTTCAGGAGTATCCTAATATAGAGAGGGATCTCATAGAGATCGTAAATAACTTAAAAACTCCAGATCTCTTTGCAGTATCCTTTACAGGTGGAGAGCCTCTACTACATTATAAAAAATTAAGGGAGTACTCAGAGAAACTTCAGGATTTGGGATATAGAACTCACTTGGAGAGCAACGGTTTATATCCAGAGAGGTTGTTCTTCTTCGACTACGCATCTATCGATATAAAACTACCTGAACACTTTAAGGGTTTAGATGAGAAAGAATATAGAAGGATTTACAAACTGGAGTTGGAGTCTATAAAAAAACTCTACAGTATGGGATCAGATGTATATGGGAAGGTAGTTGTTTTGGAAAACAGTGATCCAAAGGTTGTTGAAGATGTTGCAAAGGATATTTCAGATATAGGAGATATCACCTTATCTATCCAACCTGTAACTCCAATAAAGGATATTAAACCTGTTTCCCAGGGAAAATTACTAGAGATGATGAAACTATGTGGGAGGTACCTTGGGAATAACGTAATGTGTACTCCACAGATTCATAAGTATCTAGGAATGTTATAATAGGAATTTATATAATTAAAAAAAAATAAGGATAATAAAAAAATGATAAAAAAGATGGTTATAGGATCTATCCTTTTTCCAGTACTTAGAATCTCTCTTAGAAAAATAAAAACATTGGCTAAACATCTATTCCTTATTAACGGGAACTGTTTTTATATATCTCGATAAAAACCTTATTATATCTCCATCAGATACTATTCCAACGAGCCTGTTATCTTCATCTACTACAGGCAACTGGTTGATAATCTCTCCCTTATCTCCATACTCATCCATCTTTTTTATAGCGTTGATTACAGGCTCATCTGGTTTTATAGTAACTACCTCCCTAGTCATGACATCTCCAACTGTAGTATCCAAGGTATACCTATCCTCTATAAGGTTATGCCCTATATCTGTAGTGGTAACAATTCCAACTATCTTTTTATCCTTATCAACAACTGGTAGGCAACTTATTCTGTACTTTAGAAGTTTTTCAAAGGCCTTTACTATACCCTCCTCGGGATAGACGTATATAACATCAGTTGTCATAATTTCCTTTACAGCGGTAGATGTTAGATACTTCTCCAGATCTCCCATACTATCCCTTAATATAGTAAGTATTATCCCTATACTACCTAC